>JAKAQU010000003.1 GCA_021819535.1 Pseudomonadota bacterium
GCGCGTTGCTCGGCCTTGGGGTCGGGCGGCGTCGCGCCGGTGACTGGCGCCGCTTGCGGGCCGAGATAAAGCCCGGCGATCGAGCCGATATGCACGAGCCGGCGCACGCCGCGCGCGCGGCACACCGCCGCCACCGTCTCCGCCCCGCCGACCATGGCGTGGCGGATTTCCTCGAACGAACCACCGCCACCGCCATGGGCGAGGTTGACGACCACTGGCGCTGCGCCGATGGCTGCCGCGACCGCCTCGGCATCGAGGATATCTCCCCGGTGGAGCGAGACCGATGGTTCATGAAAAACCGCCGGCAGATTGCGGATCGAGCGCGCCATGACCGAGACCCGTTTGCCCTCCGCGACCAGGCGCGCGACGAGATGGCGGCCGATGAAGCCGGTGCCGCCGAGCACGGCGACATCGGCGCCCCCTCCCTCGGGGGCGGCGCGCGTGATCGGCGCCCGTGCTGTCGGCGCGGGGAAGGCCGAGTTGGCGATCCGCTCGCAGGCCGCAACCAGATCGGCGCCGAATGCGCCATCGAGCGGCGGCTTCGCGCCGGCGGCCAGCGCCTGATGGAAGGCTTTGATGCTGCCTTGCATGCTGAGAAAAAACGGATCGCTCGGCGGGCGGAGCCGCAGCATCGAAAGCGCGTAGCCGGCGAGATTGCCGACGCTGTCGCGGGCGATCTGGGCTGCAAGCTGCGTCCCCGAAAGCGCGTGGTCGAGCGCGTCCAGCCAGCGCGTGCGCCCCTCGCAGAGGCAGCGATTGGTCAGGATGTCGGCGGTCAAGACGCCGTCGTCGCCGATGACGCTGATCCGCCAGACGGGATAGGATTGGCCGACCGCGAAATGAAGCTGGGCCGGCAGCCGCGCGCCGGCGAGCGAAACGTCGAGGGCGGGAAAGAAATCCACGCCTGGCGCGAGTTCGATTGCGGCCCCGGCGAGCGGGCGCACCTCGCCGATCGGCCCGGCGAGGGCGGCGATCTGCGAGAGCGGATGCACCGCCTGTTCGAGCAGGATATTGCCCGGCGCATGGAACATCCAATGGCCGAACTGCCCCGCGGCGAGCTGGCGCAGTGCGACGTTGTAAAGGCACGAGACGAAGCGCGGCCGCCCGATCACGCCCGAATCGAGCGCACGGCGAAGGCGCAGGAAGGCCGGATGATAGACGAAATTCTGATTGACGCCGAGCGCGACCCCGCGCGACCCCGCGGCGTCGCTCAGCCGGCGGGCGTCATCGGAGGTGACGGCGAGCGGTTTTTCGAGGAGAACCGGAATGCCGGCTTCGATCAGCGGCGCGGCAACGACATGGTGGAGCGGCGGCGGCACCAGGACATGGGCGGCATCGAAGCCGCCGGCGGCCAGCGCCGCCTCGACCGAGCCATAGACGGCATCGACGCCAAAAGCGTGGGCCAGCCGCTTTGCCGCGGCCTCGTTCGGGTCGATGATGGCGGCGATCCTGTGGCCGGGCAGCGTTTTCACGGCCTCGGCGTGGACACGGGCGATGTAGCCGGCGCCGACCAGGGAGATGCGTTTCACCGTTTTTCGTGCTCGCTTTGCGTCAGGTACGATGGACGCGCCGGACGGCGCAAGGAAACACTATCCAAGGGGATGGCAAATTCGGCATTAACGGCATTGCGCGAGCCGCGCAATCATGGGGAAGGTCAGGCGGAACGATGGGATGGCGGGCGGGGTGGGGCGTGCGTATCGTTGCGGCGGTTTTGCCGCTCATTTCCGCAACCAGCGCCGAGGCGCGCACGCTCGCGGTCGGCCCCGCCCGGGCCCTGCATCTCCCGAGCCAGGCCGCCGCCATCGCCGCGAGCGGCGATAGGATCGAGATCGACCCCGGCACCTATGAGGATTGCGCCGTCTGGCGCGCCGATCACCTCACCGTCGCCGGCACCGGCCCCGGCGTCGTCATCGAGAACCGCATCTGCCAGGGCAAGGCGATTTTCGTCATCGACGGCGCCGATGTCACGCTCGCCCGCCTCACCCTCCGCCACGCCCGCGCGCCCGAGCACAACGGCGCCGGCATTCGCGCCGAGGGCGGCGATCTCACGCTCCGCGCTATAAGCCTGATCGACAACGAAGACGGGCTTCTCGCCGCCCCCGCGCCCGCCGCGACGATCCTGATCGAGGACAGCGAGTTCGCGGGCAACGGCGTCTGCGCCCCGGTCTGCGCGCACGGCATCTACGTCAACGATCTCGCCAAACTCATCGTTAGAAACTCGCGTTTTCTTGACACCCACAGCGGCCATCACATCAAGTCGCGTGCACGCGCAAGCGAGATCATCGGCAACACCATCGCCGATGGACCGCGCGGCACATCGAGCTATCTCGTCGATCTGCCCAATGGCGGAGCACTCCTGATGCGCGGCAATGTGCTGGAAAAAGGCCCGCATACCGAAAATGCCGCAACCGCCATCACGATCGGCGAAGAGGGGGTGACGCATGCCGGCGCGATCACCCTCAGCGGCAACCGCTTCACCAATGACGGCCCGGCGAGGGCGGCCTTCGTCCGCAATCTTTCCGAAACACCGGCCAGGCTGCGCGATAACCACTTCGCCGGCGCGGTGATCCCGCTCATCGGCCCGGGCGAGAGCGAATGAGCTTAGGGCTGGTGGAGAAACACTCGCGCTAAAACAAGGCCCGGGCGCTGCCCCCTCCTTCCCCTTGGGACAGGCTGGGGGCAGCGCCCCCAAACCCTTATTCCAGATCGGTTTCCAAAGGCATTGCCTTTGGTGGGGTCAGGGGCAAAGCCCCTGGTCTTATAATCCCTGTGGGGCAAAGCCCCTGGTCTGATAATTACCATCCAGCGTTCATTCCTCGACACATCCTAACCCCTGCCCGGCAGGCGCGGAAAGCCGAGGGCCGCGATCAGATCGGTGCGCGCGGCGCGGCAGGCAATGTAGTTCGGGCCGAGGAAATCCTCGTCGGCGAGGGTGTAATCCTTGAACATCACGCCCTCGGGATAGAGTTTGCCGACAACGAACCCGCGCTCGGTAAAAAACTTGTAGTAGTCTTCCAGAAAATCGCGGGTTTTGAGGTTGATTTCGCCATATTCGAACTGCACGAGATCGATCGCGCCGCGCGCGAAGGCCTCCTCGAACCCGTGGAGAACCGAGAATTCGGCCCCCTCGACGTCGATTTTCAGAAGATCGATATGGGGGATGCGATGTTCCCGGAGAAACGCATCACCGGTCACGATGCGCGAGGGAACTTCCTCGATCGCGGGCGTCGTTCCCGCGTCCGCCGAGACTTCGACCGCGTCGCGGAGCGTGCTGTTCGCGGTGTCGTCGCGTGGGGAGACATAGACGGTGATCTCGCCGGCGTGATCGCCGAGGCCGAATTCATGGATGGCGATGCGTTCGCCGAACGGGGCGACGCTCGCGCGCAATCGTTGTGCCGTCGCCGGCGTGATCTCGAAGGCATGGATCATGGCGGCGGGAAGCGCTTTCGTTGCGACCTCAGACCACTCGCCGATATTCGCCCCGACATCGAACAGCACCCGCGGCTGGAACGGCGCGAGGGCGGCGAGCAAGGCGGCTTCGCCATTGACATGAACGTCATAATGGCGGTTTTTCCAGGCCTCGACGGATTTTTGTGCGAAGGCGGCGAAAGCGCGGGCATGCCGGTCGCGGCGGTCGCAGATCACGTGGCGGGCGAGCCAGGCGCCGTTTTCCGGCCCCATCCGGTCGAGCAGGCGGGCAAGCAGGCGGATTTGAATTTGTGCGGCAAGTCGGGTGAAATTAGGCATGAACGATATTACCCCTGAGCAGAAAACCGCAAACCCCGCGCCGCCCAGCATCGGCGTCGTCGTGCCAACCTATAACCGCGCCGGTTTCATCCCCGAAACCCTCGACGCCATTCTCGCCCAGACGCGGCCGCCCGACGACATCGTCGTCGTCGATGACGGCTCGACCGATGACACGCAAGCGGTGCTCGCCCGCTTCGCCCCGCGGGTGCGGGCAATGCGGATCGAGAATTCCGGCGATCTGGTCGCCCGCAATGCCGGCGTTGCGGCGCTTGCGACCGATCTCGTTGCCTTCTGCGACAGCGACGATCTCTGGCGGGAGGGCTATCTCGCGGCGATGGTGCGGCTCTGGCAGGCTGAGCCCAGGCTTCGCGCCGCGTACAGCGATTTCGTCATCGTCCGCGATGGCGTTTGGGAGGAGACGAGCAAATTCGATGCCGCCCCAGCGGATTTCTGGGAGGGTCTTCGCCCGCTCGGCCCCGATATCGCGGTATTCGACGCCCCGATCATCCCCCGTCTGATCGCATTTCAGCCGTTTTTCCCCTCCGCCATGGTGGTCTCCCGGCGGTATTTCCATGAGGCCGGCGGCTGGGACGAGGCGATGGGCGTTGGCACCGATTTTGCCACCGCGCTGCGCGTCGGCGAGCACCCGCCGATAGGCATACTCCATGCGCCTGTCGTCGGAATCCGCAAGCACACGAGCAATGTCTCGGGCGACTCTCAGAAAATGAACCTTTATGATGCCCGCGTGCTCGAACACGTGCTGCGCACCCGCCCGAGCCTCGCCCCGCATTCGGCGCTGATCCGGGCGAGCATCGCCAAGCGCCGGCAGGAGGCGCTGGCGACCGCCTTCACCCGCCGCGATTTTGCCGCCGTCCGCGAGATTTTCGCCCTTCTCCCGCCCGGCGAGCGCGGCGGGTTGGTTGCCGTCAAACACGCGGTCGCGGCATTGCCGGCGCCGATCGCGAAACCCCTCGCCGCCCTCCTGCTCGCCGCCGGCTCGGCCCGCGCGCGCTGAGCGCGTCATCGCGCGGCCGCTGAAAGAGCGGCGAGATCGGCGCCGAGATGCGGTGCCGCGGCAAGGGCTGCCGTGAGCCGTGCCGCCGCCGCCTCTTCCCCGAGCCCCTCCGCAGGCGCGAGCACCGCGATCAGCGGCACGCCATCCCCGCCGCGCAAACTGCGTAGGGCCTGGCGCAGGCGAAGCGCCAGACCCGGGCCCGACGGCTTGCCGGCGATCCAGATCGCGGCGGCGACGGTCCGAAACGGTGCCTCGGTCTCGGGTCGGGTCTTGATCAGGCGCCAGGGTTTCGCGGCGAGCGGCGCCACCACCACGTCATCCGCCCCGGCCTCGCCGGTCAGCGCCCGCATCGCCCGGAGGACGAGGCCGGGATCGGTGCGCGCGGGGAGGGCTGCGAGCGTGAGGCCGATTTCTCCCCCCGCGCAGCGGAACACGTGCATTGCGCCATTGGCGGCGGCGAGCGGCGCCGGACGCGGGCCGGCCTCCTCCACGATGCAGCCCGCGGGGGTGGCGAAGGGAAGCGACACCCCGCTTGCCGCCGCCACCCGATCGAGCGACACCGCCGCGACCGGTGCCGCGATCGCGAGCAGGCCGAGCACGATCCCCGGCCAGACCACGCGGCGGGCTGACGCGGGCATGGCGGCAAGCCCGCGCGGCGCCGGCAGCGGCTCGCGGAACGGCAACCCGCCGAGGATCAAGACGAGGGTGACGATCGCGAAAAATCCCCAGCCATAGATCAGGTGATCGGTGGTCGCGGCGCGGGCGCTGCCGATGACATGGCCGAGCACGACGATGCCGAGCGCCCGTATCCCGTTGGCCAGGATCGGCACGGCGATCGAGGCGAGAATAAAGACCAGACGGCGCCCGAGGCTGCGATACATCACCCCGGCATAGAGCACGCCGAAGGCGATCGAGGCGACCAGGAAGCGGAGCCCGGCACAGGCCTCGGCGACGTAGAATCGTCCCTCCGGGATCTCGATCGAAAACCCGTCGGAGAAATGCGGGATGGCGAAGAGGTCGAGCCCGTGATCGATGAAGCCGAGGGTGAAATTCTGCAGCAAGGGGACGAGAAAGCCGCCGAACGGGACCATGAAGAACAAATAGAGCAGCGGCCAGAGCAGGCGGCGATAGAAATCACGGCCGAGGACGGCGAGGAACAGCACCTGCACGAAGCCCATCGCCGCGAGTTGCCGGCCTTCCATGATGCCGAGCCGTTCGGCGACGAACCAGAGGGCGGCGAGCGGCAAGGTCACGAGGAGGGCGATCGGAAATGGCCGCGGCATCGCCCCGACCAGGCTCGCGCGCCGTTCCCACAGCAGCCAGAACGCGATCGGCAGCACGAGAAACCCGTGATTATAGGCGGTCGAATCCCACCAGGTGGCGATCGCCGCCGCCATCTCGCGGTAAAATGCGAGTGCCAGGAAGACGAGGCCGGCGGCCAGCGCCGGTGCCGCCGGGCGTAGTCCCGCCCACCACGCCGGCGGCGGGGGGATATCGTGCGGTTTCATGCGCAAATCTCGGCGTTGGTCGGGGCCTGGGTCTCGGCGAACCAGGCATCGAGCGGGGCGAGGGTTTTTTCCCAGGCGTAAGAGCGCTCCATCGCCGCGCGCGCCGCCGGCCCGAGCCCCGGATGCCGACCGGCGAGCACGGCGGCGGCGGCGGCGATCATCGCTTCGGGGTCGGCGGCGAGCAGAAGATCGCGCCCCGGCATCGCCGTGATCCCCTCGAACGCCGCCGGGGTCGCGAGCACCGGGCGCGCCATCGCCATCGCCTCCAAAACCTTGTTCTGAATGCCGCGCGCGATCCGCAACGGAGCGACGACGAGCGCGGCGTGGGCGAGATAGGGGCGCGTGTCGGGGACGCGGCCGGTGACGATGATGCCCGGATGCCGCGTGAGCGCCCGCAATTCTGCCCCCGGACGGGCGCCGACGATATGAAATTCGGGGGCGCTGCCGCCCGCTGCCGCCGCCCGTAGAGCCGGCATCACCTCGCGCGCGAACCAGAGCGCCGCATCGGCGTTCGGGCGGTAATCCATCGTCCCGGTGAAGACGATCGCCGGCGCGGCACCGGCGAAGGGGTTCGGGAAGGCGAGATCGGGCAGAAAATGGGCGAGATCGACACCGTTTTCGAGCGGGGTGACGCGCCCGCCAAGCTCCGGCGCCAGTCGCGCGAAATGCGCGCATTCCGCCGCCGACACCAGCAGCGTGCGGTCGAAATCGGCGGCTGCGGCGCGTTCGAGGGCAAGGAGTGTCCGGGCCTCGCGGGCATAAATCCACCGCCCCGGCCAGCGGCTGGCCTCGGCATAGGCGCGCCATTTCTCGGAATCGATATCGACCATGTCGAGCACGCGCCGCCCGCCGCGGTGGTTCATCACATAGGGTGCCATCGCCGAGGAATAGACGAAGGCATCGGTTATGCCGCGCGCGCGCTTGTCGGCAACCCAGCGCGCGAGACCGCGATGGTGGAAATAATCGACGCTGAGCGCCCGCCCCGGCCGCATACCCAATAACGCGCTGATGCGCCGCCGGCGCTTATGGAGCGGAAACGGCGCGAAATCGGCGCAATGGGTGCGGAGTGCGGCGACATGCTGCCAATCCTCGGCCTCGTCGATCAGGCAGCCGAGATGGATGCGATGGTCGCGCGCAAGATGGCGGAGGATGTGAAAGGCGCGGATTTTCTCGCCCTTGTCGGGCGGGTAGGGGATGCGATGGCTGAGAAAGAGGAGATCGCCCATGATGGTTCAGCCGATGCCGCGCACGATCGGCGGGCCGAGGCGGTTGGCGAGCGCGAGCGGCAGCCGCTTCCAGGCGGCGATCATCAGGCGGTATTTCGGGTTGAGGGGGTTGTTGTCCGGGATCGCAGCACCTGGCGCGAGGCAATAATGATAGTGCAGCGGGGTCGGCGCGAACCCCCAGTTTTTCTTGAACGAAAACGCGCCGGTGCCGAGCTTGCTGCGCCCGAAATCGAACACCCGGACGCCGCGCGCGGCGGCATGGCGCATCACCTCCCAGTACATGAAATCATTGGCGGCCCGCCCCCGCGCCCGCGCGCTCCCGCCGCCGTAATAGGGCAGCACCTCGTCGCGGAAATAGAAATTCAACACGGCGGCGATCGGCGTCTCGCCATCGGATACCGTGAGCACATCGGCGCAATCGGCGAAGATGTCGAGCAGAAGGCGAAAATAGCGGCGCGCGAAGACCGGGGTTCCGAGGTTGCGCACGCTTTCCGCATAAAGGCGATAAAACGGATCGACGGCCATGCCGGCGGCCGACGTCAATCCGTTGGCGATGCCCTTGCGCACCATCGCCCGCTGCTTGCGCGGGATCGCGGCCAGATTGGCCTCGTCATCGGCTGCGATCGGCTTGCGGAAGGTGACATAACGCTCCGGTCCCGCGACCCAGGCCTCGGGAAGTGCTTGGGCGCTCGCTTGCAGGAAGCGGAATTCGACGCTCGGGAGCGAGAGTTTCCGCATCAATCCGGAGGCGTGATCGGCGAGCGCGAGCGCCGCTTCGTCATCGGCGGCGAGCGGGCCGCCATAGACGCAGAACGGGCTTGAGACCAGCGCATTGCCGAACAATAGCGATTTCATGTGAAACAGCGGCAACACGCCAACGATGGCGCCATCGCGCTCGGCATAGGCATAGAGGGCGGCATGGCTGAAAGCGCGGGAAATGACCTCGCGCCAGGCGATGCGGTGAAAAAACGTGCCCGCCGGGAGGGTTGCGATGAACGCGTCCCAGGCACTTTCCATGCCGGGGGCGAAGGGTTTGACGGAGACGGCCATTCCTGCTCACCGCGCCAGGTGATCGGCGAACACGCGGTCCATACGGTCCCAGGTGAAATCGCCGAGCAGGCGCTCGAGCCGCCCGGAGGTCGCGCCGAGATTGACGTAGTGGCGAAACCGGGCGCGCGGCGAAAGCCCGGCGACGCGCGGCTGCGCGGCGTCGATCTCCCAGGGGTGGAAATAGAAAATTCCAGCGCGCCCCTCGCCCCGGTTGAGACGGGCGAGCCCCATGCGAAACAGCCGATAAGGCAGCAAGCGGAAATAGCCGCCGCCGGCGCAGGGAAGATTGCGCCCGAAGAGGCGGATTGTCGTCATCGGGATTTCGAGGAGCGCGCCGCCGCCGGGGCGAAAGGGCACGCGCGGTGCCTCCGGCATGCCGTAAAGATCATGCTGGATCGGATAGACGCTCGAACTATAGCGATAGCCCTGCTCCTCGAGGACGGCGAAAGCCCAAGGGTTGCGCCGATTGATGGAAAAAGTCGGCGCGCGATAGCCGCGAACGGCGACACCGCCGATCTGTTCGAGAATGGTTTTGGTGCGCGCGATATCGGCGGCGAACGAGGCGGGATCGAGACGATCGACCCGGATATGATCATAGCCGTGGCTCGCCAGCTCATGCCCGGCCTCAACGATCCGCCGCACCATTGCCGGATGGCGCTCGGCGATCCAGCCCAGGGTGAAGAACGTCGCCCGCACCGAGGCCGCGGCAAAAGCATCGAGAATACGCGCGACATTGTCCTCGACGCGGCAGGCGATACCCTCCCAATCGGCGCGCGCGATGACGCCGGAGAGAGCCTGGACCTGGAAATAATCCTCGACATCGACCGTCATCGCATTGGCGATCGCGGCAGTCGTGCTCATGCCGGCTCCGTTCATCGCTTGACCCCGATATCGGCGCCGAGAAGATCGAGCAGGCGCTCGAACACCCGCTCCCGGCGCGCGACCACCTGCTCCAGGGTCTGGAGGCGTTGCAGGAGATCGAACACCATCGTCACCTGCGGCTGTGACGGAAGAGCGAGCGCCTGGCCGGGCTCGGGCGTCACCGCAACCGGCGTTCCGGCGCCGAGATCATCATGCAGCTCACGCGCCGTGGTCTCGACCATCGGCTCGCTGATCAACGACGTCTCCTCAAGCGCACCATAGAGCAGCACGCGCGAGCACAGCCGGTTGATGCGGCGCGGAATGCCGCCGGTATGGCGAAAAACGGCGGAGAAAGCGTCATCGTCGAAACTCGGATTATTGCCCGACCAGCCGGCCGCCTTGAGACGGTATTCGATATAGGCGCGGGTCTCCTCCTCGTTGAGCGGGCCGAGATGGTAGGAGGCGAGGACGCGCTGGCGGAGCTGGTCGAGATCGGGGCTGGCGAGCGTGCGGCGGAATTGCGGCTGGCCGAGCAGGATCGTCTGCATCAAAGCCCGCCCGCCATCGGTGATGTTGGAGAGCATGCGTAATTCTTCGAGAGCCGGGATGTCGAGATTCTGCACCTCATCGACGACGAGGAGCGTGCGCCGCCCGCCGGCGCGGTTGAGCCGCAGCATCGCCTCGAAGTCGCGGAGCAGCGTCGCCTTGTCGCCGCCATCGATGCCGAAGGCGGCACAGACGAGACGAAGGAGGTCGGTGCCGGAAACCTGCGTCGTGACGATGCGCGCGAGCACATAGCTCGTCTGATCGAGTTCGGAGGCGAGGCGTTCGACCAGCGTCGTCTTGCCGGCGCCGACCTCGCCGGTGATGATGATGAACCCCTCCTCCTGCGACAACCCGTAGACCAGATGCGCGATCGCGCGGCTATGCACGCTCGACCCGAAGAAAAACCGGTGATCGGGCGTGAGCTGGAACGGCGGCAGGGCGAGCCTGTAATATTCCTGGAACATCCAGCCTCTACTGGAAGGTTTTGGTCAGCCCGACCGTCACCATGTTGGCGGTGGCGCTGACGCCGGGCAAATTGCCGAGAAACTCCATATACGTATATGTCACCAAAGCATTTAACGTGGGGCTAATGGTGTAGGTGAGCGAACTCGATGCCGTGACGGTGGTGAAATTCTCCGCCGGCTGCCCGGCGATATAGAACGACATCGGCCCGAAGGTCGCCGAATTGGTCGCTGCTAGGTCATCGGAAATGGTGTGGGTCCAGGAGAGCGTGCCATAGGACATGCGATCCGAATAGGAGAGGATGCCCGGGACGACGGCGATGGAGTAATCGGTCTCGTGGCTCACGGTGAGTGAGAAAGTGTCGCGGTCATAGGCGGTGCTGATGCCGGCATTGAAGAGCTTGGTCTCGAGCAGCCCCTCTTCGAGGGCGAAGAACGGATTGGCGACGGTAATCGGCGCGCCGGTCGCGGTCGAGGTGGTCTGGCCGTTCGGGAGAAGCGTCGAATTGGCGAGGTTGTTCTGGATCGCCTGCGGCGCGGTATCGAGATATTCGGTGTAATTGGCGTTGATCTTGGTGCGCTTGGTGAGCTGGTACTCGCCGTCGAGATAGGGGTAGGTGAGGCCGTATTTATGGCCGTAGGTCGCGATGATGGTGCTGTCGGCGTTGGGTTTCCATTTGAAGCCGACATCCCAGATCGCATCATGGATCGCGATGTCGGGCTGCATGTTGTAGTTGATGTCTTCCCAGCCGCCGCCGAAGAGGAGGGCGAAGCTGTGCGTCAGCGCATAGGAAAACTCGTTGTCATAGATGTTCTGATAGGAATCCGGCCCCATGCCGAAGCCGTTATATTGCTGTAGATCGGCGGTGCTCTGGAGCTGCAGCCGGCCGAGGAAATCGCCGGTGGTGAACTGCGCCTGCTCCTCGCTGGTCATGAGGTTGCCGTTGAACGGGTTGAAATAGGCGGGGAATTGCGAACTCGACGGGATGTAGGAATTGACGCCGTTGAGCCCGGTCATGCCGAAATTGGTGTTATTGAAGGAATACATCAGCTTGCCGGTGCCGTAATCGCCGAACTGATGCTGGATATAGGGCGCGACGGAGAAGCTCGTGATCTGCTCGGTAAAGGCCGGGTTGTAGCCGAACGGGCCGATCGAGCCGCCAGGGGTCGCCTGGGTCGAGGCGAAGCCCTGGAGGTTGAGGAAGAGGGTGTCGGGGACGAGGGTGATGGTCGCCTGCGCGGCGCCGTTCTCGTCGATCTGGTTGAGCCCGGAATAGCCCGGGAAAATCATGACATTCGGGTCGTACACCGCCGTCGCCTGGACGCGCTGGGTGTCGCCCTGGATGGAAATCGACGGATTGATCGAGGTGTAGATGTCGCTATCGCGCGGCGCGCTGATCATCAGCACGTTGTCGATATAGGTCTCGCTGACATTGAGGCTCGGGACGATGGTCCAGGCCGGCGGCGTGCCGCCCGGCGGCGGGGGCGCGGGGGCGGCCGGGGTCAGGGGGGTTGGCAGCACGTCGGGGTTGGCAAGCGGGGGTGCCCCGAGATTGACCTGCGCGACCGCGATCGGCGAGGCCGGTGCCGACGCGGCGGGTGGCGGCGGGGCGGGAAGGTTCGCCTCCTGCGCGAAGGCATCGCCCAATCCCATCCCCAACCCGCCGATACCGAGCGTCACCGAGGCAGCAAGCCTCCGGCCTCGCCGCCCCGACGCACAGCGACGCACGCCCAAGCCCACGCTGCGGCTGAAAGCACTCATGTGATGGCCAACCCTGCCTCCCGTTCGACGAGGTCAGTAATAATAGGCGCCGAACGTGCTGTGTGTCGTCAACTGTGATTTGTTGAGCAGGAGCGTGATCGCCGGACAAGCGGCAATGAGGTCGAGTGCCGATTCCACTTCGCTCCGCCGCGTCCTCTCCGCTTCGACGACGAAGACGGTCTGCCCGGCGAGCGGGGCGAGCGCGCTCGGATCGCTGGTCGAAAGACAGGGCGGCGCATCGAGCACGATCACGGCCGGGGCGAAGCGGCGGACCAAGCGCTCGACGGCGGTCGCGATGGCCACTTTGGCCGCGAGATCGGCACGGGTATGGCCGGGGCCGCCGATCGGAAGCACGGAGAGCGTCTCGAGCCGCGTCGGCACGATGATCTCTTCCGCGCGCGGCACGAGGCCGGCGCCGAAATCGAGCAGACCGGGCGCCTCCATCAGATCGAGATGGTGCGAAAGCGATGTATGCTTGGCGTCGGCATCGACGAGCAGGACCGGCCTTGCGCCGAAATGGGCGATGCTGGCGGCGAGATTGAGGGAGACGAAACTTTTGCCCTCGTTCGGCCGTGAGCTGGTGATCATCACCAGATTGGTCAGGGCGGAACTCTGGCTCCCAGGTTTGGCCGCGGCGTCGAGCTGGCGCAGAACCTGGCTTTGGACGAGGCGGAACTCTTCTGCGATACGCTCGCGCTTGCGCCCCCAGGGGATCATGCCGGCTTGCTCCAGGGTCGCGAACTCGATCAGCCGCGGCGGAACCAGGGACGTCGCGGGTGAGACCGGCGCCGCTTGCGCGGCGGCAGCCTCGCCCGATGCGGGCGGCAGTGGCGACGAGCGGGCGAGATCCTCAAGCCCGCGCAGATGCTTTGCCGCGCGCTCGATGAGATGCGAGGTTTTTATCTGCACCGTCATACGAACCTCGCCAGCCAATGCGAGCCCGGCATGGCGGCGAACCAGTGCGGCCCGGTGATGAAGGCGCCGAATGCCGCGACCAACAGCATGACGCCGAAGCCGAAGGTGACATAGGGGATCAGTGCGCGCGGCTGCGGCCCGCGGCGCGCAAGCGAAATGCCGCCGAGCACGGGAAGGCCGAGGCTGCGAAGATCGTTGAGCGTATAGAAGCAAGAATCGAGATGGGCGAGCAGCAGCGCAAGCCCGGCGCCGCCGCCGAGCCCGGCGATCAACACGCCCGCCATCAAGAGTGCCCGCTTTGGCGCGACCGGCGCGCGCGGCATCTGCGGCGGGTCGATGATTTGCAGGCGCAGCTTGTCGGCGTCGGTATCGGCGGCGGAAGAGAGCCGCATCACCTCGCGCCGGCCGAGCAATTCCTCATAGGTTTTGCGCAACACCGCATAATCGCGGTCGAGATCCATGTATTCGGCCTGCAGCCCGGGCTCGTTGCGCACGATCGCGGCCAGCCGGTCGCGCGCCTTCATTGCCTCGTCGAGCTGGCGATGCAGCGAGGTCACCGTCGCCTCGGCGTCGAGGAGCTTGACCTTGATCTGATCATAGACGCCGTTCGGCAAGCCATGCCCGCCATTCGCCGCGGCGTGCGCGCCACCGCCGCCGCCGCCCGCGCCCGTGTAGGGCGCGGCCTTCAACGCATCGACGAGGCGGCGGGCCGCGATGACCTCGGGGTGGTCATCGGTGTATTTGAGGCGGAGTTCGCGCAGCTTTTTTTCCGCGGCGAGGAGATCGGGATCGGCCGCCGCGGCGCCGCCGGCGTTATGCTGAAGGGCGGCGCGCCCGGCCTCGGACATCTGTAGCGGCGAGGTTGAATGCAGATCCTGAGCCAGCATGTCGCGCCTGGCGGTGGCATCGGCGAGTTCACCTTCGAGTTGCGTCACCTGGGCGCGCGCCGCTTCCAGTCCGCCGACACCGCCATTCGCGTCAGACGGCAGCAATTCCATGTATTTGGCTTGAAAATCGGCCCGCCGATGTTCGGCCTCACGCAGCTTGGCCTCGTATTCCGAGATCTGGGCATCGAGAAAATGCGCGGCGTTCTGCATCTGCGCGCGGTTGGTGCCGGTCGCGCTCTCGACGAAAATATTGATCAGCGTCTGCACGACGTCATAGGCGAGACGGGGCCGGGTGTTGCGGTAGGTGATGGTGAAAAGATTGTTGGTCTGCGACTGGATGCGGATCGCCGTCGCCAATTGCTCGATCAGGGCGTTGCGACGCACTGGATCGGGGGCGAGGAGATCGAGGTCGGTTTTCGAGACCAGTTTTTCGAGATTAGGCCGGCTGAGCAGCGTCCGCTGCAAGAGATCGACCTGATTGGCCGGGGTGCTGTCGATCGCGAGACCACGGAGCAGCGGGGTGAGCACGGCGTCGGCATCGACATAGAGCCGCGTGCTCGCCTCATACTGGTTCGGCATCAAGACGACACCGACCCAGCCGCCGAGGCAAAGCAGCCACGCGCCGGCCAAAGCGAGCCATCGCCGCCGCCACGCGCCGACGAGATAGCGGTGAAGGGCGTTGAGAAGTTGGTCCATCCGTGCCGCTCAGAACCAGGATTGCGGGATGATCAGCGTGTCCCCCGGCTTCATTTCGACGTTCTGCGAAACGTCGCCGTTCTTGAGCAGGCTGTTGAGCTTGATGTGAATGATTTCCTGCTGGCCGTTGGGGCCGCGGCGGACGATGACCGAGCGGTTGCCGGCGGCGTATTTGGTCAGCCCCTTGGCTTCGATCATCACGTCGAGCACGGTGAGGTGGTCGCGATAGGGGATCGCCATCGGATCGGCGGCCTCGCCGATCACCCGCACCTGTCGGTCGAACGGCCCGATGAAGGAGTGCATCATCACCGTAACCGTCGGATCCTTGACGTATTTCTTGAGCTTTTCGGCGATATCGTCGCCGAGCTGGGTCGGCGTCTTGCCGGCGGCCATCATGTCGGGCACGAGGGGGACCGAAATCCGCCCGTCGGGCCGCACCGGCAGCGCCGTGACGCTGAGATCGGCGGCCTGATAGACGAAAATCGACAACGTATCGCCCGGCCCGATGATGTAATCATTGGCGGTGGCGGGCGTCGAAGTGTTGGTCGGGTCGAGGGCCTTCGGCGCCGGCGAGCACGCCGCCAAAAGAGAGCCCAAGAAAACCAAGGCGAAAGTCCCGAAAATCAACCGCTTCATGTTCACGACCATTCGCCCGTTCGTTAATTTCTTACAAGCAACAGCTTGCGGCGCCGCGATACAAGTGCCCTCCAGGGGAGCGCTGATACGGACGCCCGCAGAGGCTTTCTTGGCAGGCAAGCCATCATCCCACGATATCCTCTCGGCACTTCCTGCCCTGGCCCGCTTGCCGAGGGCGACGCTGATTAGGCGCGGAAGGAATCGAACCCCCACCCTCTGCCATGTAATGGCAGCGCTCTGCCACTGAGCTACACGCCTCCAAGACGCCGCCACGGCCGTGGCAAACATAGCCATATAACAAATAGCAGAGAGATTATTTTTTTGTAAACCTCACGCCTTCGGCATCGAAGGCCATCGCGATCGATGCCGTTTTCGCGAGCGCCCTATCACCAGAGGTTAATCATTCGTTCACGCATAAGCCATAGACGGCAGGTTGACAGCAGTTTAACATATTCATTGACAAAAGGTTAAGTGCGGTGTAAATTTTGACCCAGATCGCATAAATTCGGACACTCAAGCAATAGCGTTGAGAATATGCGCACTGCAAGAGAGCGGTCTAGATGATCAGGGATATGAGACAGTTTAACATAGATGAAGTGAACGTGAACAAGCGTTCATTAAGGATTTTTGGATTGAAATATCACACTCACCAAGACATAGATCCTCTGCGTTGTCTGAACGGTCGGTCTTTAGTTAAGTATATAGATAAAATTTTCCCATTCTTACATAAGTTTAGCGCTGGTTCGTAAGGGTTTAACCGGGTTGTTTTTTTGAGCGCGTCGGCGAAAGCGTTGGAGTACGGGAAAATGACCAAAATATTCGGCCATTACATGCCTTCGGAGATGCTGATGCTGTGGCTGATCGAGGCCGCGCTCAGCTTCACTCTCATCGCGGTTCTCCTCGCGTTCGGCGCCGCCGGCATCGTGCCGGGCGGTGATGCTTTTTCCGAAAGCGCCTCTCAGGCCATCGACATCGCCGCCCTGATCGCCCTCACGCTTGGCGTCGCCGGCTCGGCGCTCGGCCTCTACCGGATTGAGACACTCCGCTACACCCGGCGGCTCCTGGTCAATATCGGCATCGTCGCCATCATCGCGCTGCCGGCGCTGGCGCTGCTCGCGCGCCTGTTCCACGCGGATCTTTTCCGCCTCATCGCAAGCCGCGAGGCGCTGTGGGTGCCGCGCATCCTCGCGGCTTGGCTCTTGTGCCTCATGCTCACCCGCTCGGCTTTCCGCTTGGCCCTCCGCCGCGGCCTATTCACCCGCCCCATCCTCGTGCTCGGCGGCAAAGGCGACGGCGTTCACGCGCTCGTGCCGGAAGATGCGGCGTTTCTCACCTTCGTCGGCCGTCTTGCCCCCGAAAATCCCGAAGCACTCGAGCCCGAGCGGCTGCGCGCGCGCAAAATCTGGGGGATCGTGATCAGTGCCGACGCTGCCGGCGCTCTCCCCACCGATGCGCTGCTCCGCTGCAAAAGTGCCGGCATCCGCGTGTTCGACGAGGTCGAGTTCCGCGAGCGGCAATCGCGTCGTCTTGATCTCGATCGTCTGCCGGCAGATTGGCTGCTATTCACCGAAAACGCCTTCGCCAGCCGTCTCAATCAGGCGTTCAAGCGCGGCTTCGATATCATGCTCAGCGCCGCCATGCTGATCTTAGTGCTGCCGCTGATGCTGCTCACGGCGCTCGTCATCCGCCTCGATAGTGCGGGGCCGGTTTTTTACCGCCAGGAGCGCGTCGGCCTGCATGGCAAGACCTTCATGCTGCTGAAATTCCGCAGCATGCGCATCGATGCCGAGGCCAGCGGGCCGGCCTGGGCCGCAACCCACGATCCCCGTGTCACCCGCGTCGGCGGCTTTCTCCGGCGCACGCGGGTCGATGAATTGCCGCAACTGCTCAACGTGCTGCGGGGCGAGATGAGCCTGATCGGGCCACGCCCGGAGCGGCCGCATTTCACCGCCCAACTCGCCGCCGCGATCCCCCGTTACAACGACCGCAGCTTCGTCAAGCCCGGCATCACCGGGTGGGCGCAGGTCAATTTCCCCTATGGCGCCTCGATCGAGGATGCGCGGATGAAGCTCGCCTACGACCTCTATTACGTCGCCCGGCGCAATCTTTTCCTCGATCTCCTCATCCTCGTCTCCACCATCCGGGTGATCCTGTTCCGCGAAGGGGCACGCTGAGCCGAGAGACAAGACCGGGGAAAACACGTAATATCTGCGCGTAATGGCGTGGATCGTCCCTTTTCTCTATCCCGGCTGCGCGGTGGTCTATCTGCTGCTGGCTCTCTTCGTGCCGCTGGCCGGACGGGTCGGCCCGAGCAGCCTTGCGCTGAGCGGTGCCGCCCTCTTCACCGCCGCCTGGGCGGCTTTCGTCGCCGCTCTGCCCGAGGCGCCGCTCGCAGGCCTTCCCGGCGCGCTCGAATTGGCGCGCGATGCCGCCTGGTACGGCTTCGGGCTTCTTCTCCTGCCGCCGCCCACCCCCGCGCTGCGCCCGCTGCGGCGTGCGCTTTTCGGGCTCGGCGTGATCGCCGTTGCGATCGCCCTCTTCTCCATGCTCGCCGCTGGCGTGCTCGAATCTGGCCTCGCCTTCGCGTCCCCGGCGATCGTGACGCGCCTCGGTTTCGCCGTCGCCAATCTGCTTCTGGTCGAGAATCTCTATCGCAACACCCGCCCCGAGCAACGCTGGCATATCAATCTGCTCTGCATCGCGCTCGCGGCATTTTTCGTCTACGACCTCGCGCTCTACGCCGATGCGGTGCTGTTTCGCACCCTCTCGCCGCCGCTCTTCACCGGGCGCGCCATTGTCGTTGCCGGCCTCGCCCCGCTGATCGCGCTCGCCGCGCTGCGCAACCGCAAACGCGGGATCACATTACAGATTTCGCGGAGCGTCGCCTTCCATACCACGACCCTGATCGGAAGCGGCGTCTTCCTCCTCGCCCTTGCCGCGGCGGGCGAGGTTTTCCGCCGCTTCGGCGCGAATTGGGAGCGGCTCGCCGAAATCTGCCTCCTCTCCGGCGGCGGTATCGCGATCGCGGTTCTGCTCAGCTCCGGCTCGGCGCGTTCGCGCCTGAAATCTTTGATCGTCGATCATTTTTTTACCACTCGCTACGATTATCGCCAGGAATGGATGCGCTGTATCACCGCTCTTTCCGCCCCCGACCCCGCCGTTGCCCTGCACGAGCGGGTGATCCGCGCGACCGCCGAGGTGGTGGACAGCCCGGGCGGCGTGCTCTTTCTCCGCGCCGCCGACGAGATCGGCTTCCACTGGGCGGGCTCGCTCAACCTGCCGCCGGCCGGGGTCATGCTGGGTTCCGACCATCCGCTGCTGGCGCGGCTCGACGCGGAGGAGGGGATCGTCGTCGCCGATCCTGCCGCCACGCCCTGGATCGAGGGGTTTCCCGCGCTCTGGCTCGCGGTGCCGCTTATTCATGTCGGGCGGCTGATCGGGATCATCCTGCTCGCGCCGCCGCGGGCGCCGTTCCGGCTCGATGGCGAGGTGTTCGCTCTCCTTCGCACTATCGGCCAGCAGGTCGCGGTGTTCATCGCCGAGCAACGGGCGGCGCAAGCGCTGGTCGAAACCCGGCATTTGCGCGAATACGGCCAGCGCTTCGCCTTCGTTGCACACGACATCAAGAACGTGTCGAGCCAGCTTTCGCTTCTGCTCGCCAATGCGGAATTCCATCTCGACAATCCCGATTTCCAGCGCGACATGCTGGCCACCGTGCGCGCCGCGGCGGGGAAGATCGGCGCCCTCCTCGCCCGTCTCAGCACGCCCGACGCCGAGACGCCGGCGAGCGGGCTCGATCCGGTCGAGCGGATCGCCGCCATCGCGGCGACCCTGCGCCAGAGCCGCGGTGTTGCGATCGCGATCGTGCCCTCGCCGCATCGGGGCAAAATCGCGATGCCACTCGCGGCCTTCGATGCCGTCATCACCCATCTCCTCGACAACGCCATCGATGCCGAGGAAACCGCGCGGCGCCCTGGCCATGTCGCGGTGCGGGTCGGGGCCGAGGACGGCAAGGCGGTGATCGAGATCAGCGATCGCGGCACCGGCATGACGCCGGAATTCATCCGCGACGAATTGTTCCGCCCCTTCCGCACCTCGAAGCGGAGCGGCTCCGGTATCGGCGCCTTCCAGGCCCGCGCGCTCCTCACGGGCGCCGGTGGCGGCTTGCAGGTGATCAGCACCGAGGGCAAGGGCACCACCATGCGTCTCTCGCTCCCGCTTCTCCCCACCCCGCAGACGGTCGCGAGCGCGTAGCATGAGGCGGGAGGACGCATGAGTGCCGCGAAAATCCTGATCGTCGAGGACGACGAGGGGCTGTGCAGCCAGTATCGCTGGGCCTTCCCCGGCCTCAAGCCGGTCATCACCCATCGCCGGGCGCAGGCGCTGGCGGCGCTGGCCAAGGAGCGGCCGAGCGTGGTGGTGCTCGATCTCGGCCTGCCGCCCGATCCCGACGGGGTGAGCGAGGGGTTTGCGACGCTCGAGGAGATTTTGCGCGCGGCCCCGGCGACCAAGGTCATTCTGGCCACCGGGAGCAACGAGCGCGAGAACGCGCTTCGCGCCATCGCCGCCGGCGCCTATGATTTTTATGAAAAGCCGATCGATATCGCGGTTCTGCGCGGCATCGTCGATCGCGCGCTCCGGCTTTACGAGCTGGAGGCGGAAAACCGGCGCCTTGCCGAGGCGCAAACCCAGAGTTCCATTCCGCGCATCATCACCGCCGCCGAGCCGATGCTGAAAATCTGCCGCGATATCGAGAAGCTCGCCGAAACCAACGTCCCGGTGCTGCTCCTCGGCGAAAGCGGCACCGGCAAGGAGGCGCTGGCGCGGGCGCTCCATGATCTCGGCCCGCGCGCCAAGGGGCCGTTCATCGCCCTCAATTGCGGCGCCATTCCGGAAAACCTGCTGGAGAGCGAATTATTCGGCCATGAGCGCGGCGCCTTCACCGGCGCCGTCAAGCAGAATATCGGCAAAATCGAGATGGCGCATCGGGGCACGCTCTTTCTCGACGAGATCGGCGATCTGCCGCATCCCTTGCAGGTCAAGCTGCTCCGCTTCCTGCAAGACCAGGTGATCGAGCGGATCGGCGGGCGGCAGCGGATCCAGGTCGATGTCCGGGTGGTCTCGGCGACCAATCAGGCGATCGAGAGCGAAATCGAGAGCGGGCGGTTCCGCGGCGATCTCTTCTATCGGCTCAATGCGGTGACACTGCGTATCCCGCCGCTTCGCGCGCGCGAGGGCGATGCGGTGCTGCTCGCGCGCTATTTCCTCCATCGCTTCAATGCCGAGTTCCATCGCAGCGTGCGCGGCTTGAGCGAAAGCGCGGTCGCGGCCATCACCGCGCATGACTGGCCGGGCAATGTGCGCGAGTTGGAAAATCGTCTGAAACGGGCGGTGGTGATGAACGAGACGCGGCTGATCGAGCCCGCCGATCTCGAACTCGCGGTCCCGGCGATCGTCGCCGAGGCCGCGCCCGGCGCCGAGGACGCTCTCGATCTGCGGGCAGCGAGGCTCCGCGCCGAGCGCGACGTCATCGAGCGGGCTTTGGCCCGTGCCGCCGGCAATCTGTCATCGGCGGCGCAATTGCTTGGCGTCAGCCGCACGACCTTGTACGGATTGCTCAGAACCCACGGACTGGAACCTTCACTTGCCGAAGGGGCCACCCAAGACATAACGGAAAACCCATGATGTTGGCGTCCGCTCCGCGCATTTCGCACCTCTCCCGCGTCATCCTCGCCTCGACCGCCCTCGCCGCGCTGTTCTGGCCAGGGCCCGCCGCCGCGGCCGATCATTACACCAAGGCCATGACGCTCATGGCGAGCGGCGATCTCCGGGGGGCGCAGATCGAATTTCGCAACGCGGTGCGCGACGATCCCGAAAACGGTCGCGCGCATCTCGGCCTCGCTGATGTCGATCTTCGCCTCGGCGACCCGGCGGGGGCGGAAAAACAGGCCGAGAAGGCGCGCTCGCTCGGCATCGAGCCGCGGCGGGCGACCGAGATCCTGCTGCAATCCTATCTCGACCAGCAGCGCCCGCGCGATCTTCTGCAGAATTTTCCCGCGACCGGCAATCCAACCGACCTCGCGCCCACCATTCTCGCCGCCCGTGCCCGCGCCGAATTGATGCTCGACCAGCCGGACAAAGCCGGCGCCGATATCGATGCCGCCCGGGCGCTCGCGCCAAACTCGGCCGATGTCCTCCTCACCGCCTCGCAAGTGGCGGGCGCCAAGGGGGATGCCAAGACGGCGGAGGCGGATGTCGAGGCCGTCCTCAAAACCGATCCGCAAAACGCCGCCGCCTTGCGGCGCAAGGCGCAATTCGTCGCCGCCAAGGGCGACCGCGCCGGCGCGATCACCCTTCTCGACGGCATTCTGAGCCGCGACCCGAACGATATCGTCGCCCGTCTCCAGCGCGCCGATTTCCTGATCGCGAACCGCGAGAACGACAAGGCCAAGGAAGACATCGCGGTCGTCCAGAAAATGCTGCCGAACAATGCCCAGGCGGTCTATCTGCACGCGCTGATCCTGGCCGAGGCGGGCGATTTCAAGGGCGCCGGCGCCGATATGGAAAAGCTTTCGAGCGTGCTCTCGCGCATGCCGAACGCTTATTACATCGACGCCCTGGTCAAGAACCAACTTGGTGAGCGGGAGCAGGCGCTCGATTCGGCGCAGCGCTACGTCGCCCGCTTTCCCGCCGATCCGCGCGGTGTCGCCCTCCTCGTGCAGATCGACATGGCGCGGCATGCGCCAGACGAGGCCATCGCCGTGCTCAACAAGTCAATCCTCGCCAACGACAAGAACCCGGCGCCGCATGAAATGCTGGGCCAGGTCTATCTCGCGACCGGCAAGCTCGCTTTGGCGATCGCGAGCTATGAAGCGGCGAGCGCGCTCGCGCCCGACAATACGGCCCTCCTGACCCGGCTCGGCGAATTGAAGCTCGATGCCGGCGACAACGAGGGCGCGGCGGCGGCGTTCGAGCGTTCGCTGAAGCTCGACCCCAAACAGGCCAAGGCCGGGGAGATGCTGGTTTTGACCGGGATCGTCGCCGGCGATTTCAGCCAGGCCGAGGCCCATCTCGCCGATCTGCGCAAGCAAGAGAACGATAGCGCCGTCGCCGGCAATCTCGAAGGTCTCCTGAAACTCGCCGAAATGGACTATCCCGGCGCGGAAGCGGCGTTTGCGGCCGTGCTCAAGGCGCACCCAGACGCGGTCGCGGCGAAGCTCAGCCTCGCGCGGCTGGAGTTGATCGAGGGACAGAACGACGCTGCGTGGAAGCTGCTCGACGGAGTGCTGGCCAAGGAGCCGGGCAACCGCACCGCGCTCAACATCGCCGTTGCCGCGCGCGAGCAGGAAGGCAAGCCGCAAGAGGCGCTGGCGCTGCTCCAGCACGCGCATGAAGCGGTGCCGAACGATGTCGCCATCGCCGCGAGCTATGCCGGGCTGCTGCTGCGCGGCAACGATGCCAAAGGGGCGCTCGCGGTGAGTGTCGGCAAGGATCAGCCGCCGCCGGTCGCGCTCCTCCTCGTGCAGGGCGCGGCGCAGGCGGCGCTCGGCCTCAATGATACGGCGCGCGACACCTATCGCCAGATCCTCGCCGCCGATCCTTCGCAGACCACGGCGCGGATCAACCTCATCCGGCTTCTGGTCGCGGCCAAGGATTACAGCGGCGCGCAAAGCGTGATCGATGCCGGGCTCAAGGCCTATCCCGCCAATTACGAGCTGATGCAGGCGGCGGTCGGGGTCGCGCTCGCGCAGGGTGGCGCGGATGCGGCGCTGAAGGAGGCCAAGTCCCTGGCGCAGGACGCGACGCATCTTCCGGCCGCGCGCGCGCTCCCCGGCGATTTCTACATGTCGCAGAAGCAATATGACCAGGCGGCGAAAGCCTATGGCGCGGCGCTCGCCGATATGCCCTCGACGATGCTGGTGCTGCGCGAGGCGGCGGCGGAAAACAACGCCGGCCACAAAGCCGAGGCGATGACGGCGCTCGCCGACTGGCTCAAGGGCCATGGCGATGACGTCCCGGTGCTGATCGCGCTTGCCGATTTCGAACTCGCCGGCCAGCAATACCCGTCGGCGGCGGCGCATTTGCAGACCGTCCTCGGCCACCAGCCCAACAACACCATCGCCCTCAATAATCTCGCCTGGATCGATCAGCGTTTGGGCAAGCCCGAGGGGTTGAAACTGGCCGAGCGCGCCTATCTCCTCGCCCCCGGCGCGCAAACCGCCGACACCCTCGGCTACATCCTGACCGAAGCCAAGAACCCGGCCGGGCTGGCGCTTTTGCGCGAGGCTCATGCCGAGCTGCCCAACGATCCCGCCATTCAATACCATCTCGCCGTCGCTCTGGCGGCGGCGG
>JAKAQU010000234.1 GCA_021819535.1 Pseudomonadota bacterium
CGCGCGCATGGATCCGCGTGCTCTGGCGCGCATGGCAACAAAATACCGCCTACGACCCCATCAAGCATCTCGCGGCAGCCAAAATCGCCACCTGACAACTTAAGGGTGGACACAGGGTGTCTCATGCCGCCTGCGTCATGCGGCGGCGGAGAAGTGCGAGCGCGCCGAGCCCGCCGGCGAGGAGCGCGATCGAGCCCGGCTCCGGCACCTCGGCATAGGCGGCATCGGCGACGATCTGCTGCCCCGCCGCCGTCGGATGCACCTGGTCCCAGAACAGATATTGGTCCTGCCCCGCCTGGGTATTCGAGCAGAGCGTGCCGCTGCTCGCGCTGGTGTAGGAGCCGGTCCAGCAGGGATCGCTCACATTGGTGAAGCCGAATTTGGCCGGGTTGGCGATGGCGCCATCGATGAGGCTGAACGTGTCGAGCACCGAGAGGTTCATCCCATGGCTCGCCGCCTCGGCGCCGACGTCCTGCACCAAGATCTGATCGAAATAGGCCGAGAGATCGGTTGCCGCGGTCTCCGCGGCCGTGCCGTGCGCGGTGACCGCCGGCGCCACGCCGAGATTGGGGACGGTGACGAGCAGCAAATTCTTCGCCCCGTCGGCGGCGAGGCCGGCGACGAAACTGGCGACGTTGGCGGCCGCGGCGCTGGCATCCGCTTCGGCCACCGTCGGGGTTATTCCGGGGGTTGCGAGAATGCTGAAGAGATCATTGGCGCCGATCCAGAGCGAATAGAGCGCGCCCGACGCGGGCTTGGGCACGGCGCCCTGGAACGCCGCGAGCTGCGCCGGGAGATCGGAGGCGTTGGCGGTATGCACCGGCGTCGTCCCGGTCTCCGCGCCGCCGACCGCGAAATCGGTGCCGCCGGCGAGGCTCGGCGCGAGCGGGCCGAGGCCGAGTTGTGCTGCCAGATCCTGCACCCAGACCGGGCCGTTGCTGAACCGGCCGCCGGAATAGGGAGGGCTGATCGGCTCGGCGCCGCCGGTCGCGAGATAGGCGTTGCCGGCATCGGAAAGGCTGTCGCCAAACGCATAGAGTGCCGGATAATTCGCCGCACTGGCGGGGGTGGAGAGAGCCGCGCCCAGAGCCACCACCCCGGCCGACAGCAAGCCAAGAAACGCGCGCCGCATCGTTACCCCCGTTTGTTGCAAATTTTTCTCGACGCAGGCTAGCGCCGAGGCCGGCGCGGAAGCAAGGACGATGATGGCGGGAAGTTTCGGGATGACATGCCATGCGTCTCGCGCCATCTTTAGGCATGTGCGCCATGATCTCCCATGTCCTCGTCGTCGATCAGGGAACGACCTCGACGCGTGCCATCCTGTTCGACCGTAACACCGTTCCGGTCGCGATCGAGCAGCGGGAATTCCCGCAGCATTATCCGCATCCCGGCTGGGTCGAACATGATCCCGAGGATTTATGGACGACGACGCTGGCCGCGCTGCGGGGCGTTCTCCAGAAATCCGGCCTCAGCGCGCGGGAGATCGCAGCCCTCGGCATCGCCAACCAGCGCGAGACGGTGCTGGTCTGGGATCGCGCCGATGGCCGGCCGATCCATAACGCCATCGTCTGGCAGGACCGGCGGACGGCGGAAGACTGCGCGCGTCTCGTGAGAGAGGGCGTTGAGGATGAGGTCGCTCCGCGCACCGGCCTCCTCATCGATCCCTATTTCTCCGCAACCAAAATCGCCTGGCTGCTGGAGACCATCCCCGGCGCCCGGGCGCGGGCCGAACGTGGCGAACTCGCCTTCGGCACCGTCGATACCTTCCTCCTCTGGCGGCTGACCGGGGGCAGGGTGCATGCGACCGATGAGACGAACGCCTCGCGCACGATGCTGTTCAATATTCATGACGGAGTCTGGGACGAAGATCTGTTGCGCCTGTTCCGCATCCCGCGCGCCCTGCTGCCCGACGTGCGCGGTAGCGGCGATGATTTCGGCGCAACCGCGGCAGGCCTCTTGGGCAGCGAGGTGCCTATTCGCGCGCTCGTCGGCGATCAGCAGGCGGGGTTGATCGGACAGGCCTGTTTTTCCCCCGGCCTGACCAAGGCGACCTACGGCACCGGCGCGTTTCTGCTGCTCAATACCGGTGGCGCGGCGCCGCGCTCGCGCCATCGCCTGCTCACCACCATCGCCTATCAATGGGATGGCGAGCGCACCTATGCCCTCGAAGGGGCGATTTTCGCGGCCGGCGCCAGCGTGCAATGGCTGCGCGATCAGCTCGGGATCATTGCCGCCGCGTCCGAGGTCGATGCGCTCGCCGCGGCGTCCGACCCTGAGCAGGCGGTCTATCTCATCCCTGGCTTCGTCGGGCTCGGTGCGCCGCATTGGCGAAGCGACGTTGCGGCGACGCTTGCCGGGCTCACGCGCGGGACGACGCGAAAGGAGATCGTGCGGGCGGTATTGGAGAGTGTTGGTTATCAGACCCATGATCTCATCGCCGCGATGCGGGCGGATGCGGCCGAAGCCGGGTTCACGACCGAAGCCATGGCGCTTCGTGTCGATGGCGGCATGTCGGCGAGCGACTGGACCATGCAATTCCTCGCCGACACTCTCGCGATGCCGGTCGATCGCCCAGCTTCGCCCGAGACCACTTCCCTCGGCGCCGCCTTCGTTGCCGGCTGGCGCGCCGGGCTCTATCCGGGGCCGGCGGAATTTGCCCGCGCCTGGCGATGCGAGCGTCGGTTTTTGCCCGCCATGGACGAGGCGAGACGCGCGCAAAACCTCGCCGGCTGGCACCACACCCTCGCCCGCGCCCTTCATCGACCAAGGTGACGCGGGCCCCCCTCCCGCCGCCGCCCGGGCGGTGGCAGGATGGGGCCATGCTCGATGCCCGCGTTCTTCCCCGCCGCTTGCCGCCGCCGGAATTGCTCGACCCGGAGGCGATGGCGCGCGCCGACCGGGCGGCGATCGAGGCCGGTATTTCTGGCCTTGCCTTGATGACGGCGGCGGGGAGGGCGGTTGCGCGCGCGATCCGGGAGCGCTTCCCGCCCCGACGGGTGCTGGTTCTCTGTGGCCCCGGCAATAACGGCGGCGATGGCTATATCGCGGCGCGGCTGTTGCAGGAGGCGGGCTGGCCGGTGCGGCTCGCCGCCCTCGCACCACCACGCGCGGGGAGCGATGCCGCGCTCGCCGCCGCCTCCTGGCTGGGTCCGGCGGCGCCGTTCGCGCCGAGCACAGCCGCGGCGGCCGATCTCGTGATCGATGCGGTGTTCGGCGCCGGGCTTTCGCGCCCGCTGCCCGAATCGGTTGCCGCGACGCTGGCCGCGGCCCGGCGCATCGTCGCCGTCGATGTCCCGAGCGGGCTCGATGGCGCGACCGGCGCGGCGCTCGGCGCGGTTGCGCCGGCGCGCCTCACCGTCACCTTCTTTCGCCTCAAGCCTGGCCATGTTCTGCTCCCCGGGCGCGATCTCTGCGGCGAGATCACACTTGCCGATATCGGCCTCCCCGCATCGGTGCTCGAGACAGTCGGCGCGAGCGCGCTCCTCAACCAGCCCGCCCTCTGGCAGCTTCGCCGGCCAGCCGCCTCGGATCACAAATATCGCCGCGGCAAGGTTGCCGTCATCGCCGGCGACATGCCGGGGGCGGCTCTGCTTGCAGCCAATGCGGCGCGGCGGATTGGCGCCGGGCTGGTCGTCGTCCACGGCCTCGCGCCATCGGCCGGGGCGCCACCGGGGCTGATCCTGCGCGAGGGGCCGCTCGCCGCGGGCAGCGATGGTGTCGTGGTGTGTGGCCCCGGGCTTGGGGTTGCGCGGGCGCGCGCCTGTCTCGCGGAATCGCTTCAGACGGGGCATGCCGTCCTCGCCGACGCCGATGCCCTGAGCGCCTGTGCCGGTGTGCCCGAGGCGCTCAGGGGTGCGGCCGTGCTTACCCCCCATGCCGGCGAATTTGCCCGCGTTTTCGGCCCGATCGGCGATGACCGGCTCGCCGCCGCACGGAGAGCGGCGCGGGAAAGCGGCGCGGTCGTCGTGCTCAAGGGGGCCGATACCGTGATCGCCGCCCCCGATGGGCGGGCCGCCATCAACGCCTCGGCGCCGCCCGCGCTCGCGACGGCAGGCAGTGGGGATGTGCTTGCCGGGATGATCGCGGGCCTCCTCGCGCAGGGCATGGCGCCGTTCGCGGCGGCGGCGGCGGCGGTCTGGCTCCATGGCCGGGCAGGCGCCTTGGTCGGGCCGGGGCTGATCGCCGAGGATCTCCTGGCCGCGATCCCGCCTGCGCTTGCCGAAAGTGGCGCGCATGATCCCCCGCACGCCATGCATGGCGGCGTGGTGTCGCCCGGCGCCGATCTGCGATATCGTCGCCGCGACGAGGGGAGGGAGCGCCTATGCCGCCAGCCATCAGCATCGGAAACACGCCATGAGTGACATCGCCGCCCCGGCCGGGCTATTCGATCGCGCGCTTCGCCGCATCGCCAATGTCTGGCGCGACATGGGGGCGAGCGTCGGACGCGAGGCAGATGACAGTATCGCCGGCCAGATGCGCGCCTGCCTTGCCGGGCGCGGCGGGGAGGTCAGCGCGCGCAACCGCGCGGCCAAGCTCGCGCAAAGCTATTTGCTGCTCGATCAGGCGGGTCGGGTCGAGTTTTTGCGGACATTGGCGAGTTTCGACGTCGATTCCGCCGCACTGACCAGAGCCTATGAGGGGTTGCAGGCGGCCCGCGAGCCAGGGGTGCGGATCAGTGCCCGCGCCACACTTCGCGAGGCGCTGGAGCCGCCGCGGACGCGGCTTCTGACGCATTTCGCCAGCATCCCGGACGGGGTCAAATTCCTGGTCGATCTCCGTGCTTTCCTGCTCGATCTCGGGCGGGCGGACCCCGCTCTCGCCGGCTTGGAGGCCGATCTCAAACGCCTTCTCGCCCATTGGTTCGATTTCGGTTTTCTTGAGCTGCAACGGATCGACTGGACCAGCCCGGCGCTGCTGCTCGAACGTCTCGCCGGCTATGAAGCGGTGCACGAAATCCGCTCCTGGCGCGATCTCAAGAACCGGCTCGATTCGGATCGCCGCTGCTACGCGTTCTTTCATCCGCGCATGAAGTTCGAGCCGCTGATTTTCGTCGAGGTCGCCCTCGTCAGCGGCCTCGCCAACAGCGTTCAGGTTTTGCTCGACCCGAAATCCCCCGGCACCGATCCGCACACCGCTGATACGGCGATTTTCTACTCGATCAGCAAT
>JAKAQU010000235.1 GCA_021819535.1 Pseudomonadota bacterium
GAGATGGGCAACAGCGCCCGCATGGCCGAGCGGCTCGCGCGCGCGCGGCGCAAGGAGAGCACGCTCGACTATGAGCCGGCGGCAGTTTCGACAGGCGTCGGCTTCGCCGTCCGCCGCGGCCTCGCCCCCGAAAGCGCTATCCTCGTCCCCGAAGCGCGGCCGGCGCCGCCAAGGGCCATGCCGCAACCGGCGGCGGCGATGCCGGAGCCAAAGCCAGCACCGAAGCCAAAAGCGTCTGCCGCAAAGCCGGCGTCCGATGCACCGCGGCCGCAGCCGCAACCGGTGCCCTTGTTCCGCAGGGTGGTGCTGACTCTGAAAAGCGCCGTCATGCCGCCGTCTTCGGCCGGAACGCCATCGCCTCAGGCAAAAGCCCAGCCCTCGGCAAAGCCGGTGGTGAAGGCGCAGCCAGTGGCAAGGACGACGCCAAAGCCGCCGGCTGCCAGGGTGGTTGCGAAAGCGCCGGCGCAAAAGCCGGGGCGCATGTCGTGGCTTCGCCAGGGAATGACCAAGGCGAAGAGCGCCATTGCCGCGGTGTGGCCGTCATCAGCGGGGGCGTCGTCGCCATCCAAGGCAGCGGCAGGCACGTCGCCGACGTCGCCGAAGCCGATGGCGAAAGCACAATCGGTACAGTCGATGGTGAAGGCAGCTACAATGGCGAAAGTGCCGTCAAAAGCGCCGGCGGCGTCATCCGCGACGTCTCCGGCGAAATCATCGCCGGAGGTTTCCGCGCCGTCGCGGCAAGCGCCGGGCGCGGGGGCGCCTTCACCACAGCCGCAGAGGCCGCGGCCGGTGGCGGAGCCAGCCGCAAAACCGCAGGCGGCACCACACTCGGCGCCGCAGCCGGAACCAAGGCCAGCCCCGCCGGTGGTGGAACCCGTCAGGCCGCAAGTATCGCCGCGGGTGCCGGAAGCCGCGCCTGCTGCGACGCGCCTGCGGACTCCCGGTGCGGCCAGCCGGGCGGAAATATTCGTGCCGCACAGGGACGATAAAATCATCGCCCCGGCGCGGGGGAAAATACCGCAGCCGCGCCCAGAGCCAGAACCAACGCCCGAGCCCGAGCCGCCCAGCTTCGGCATGGGCATGTGATAATCGTCGGAGGGCGGCGGGGAGGATGGGCAGTGGCGGAACGTGGTTCACCTCGTGGCCATGTCGGGGAAGCGGAGGGCCGCGATCAGGTCGGCGCGCTCGGCGCGGCAGGCGATATAGTTGGGGCCGAGGAAATCCTCATCCGCAAGGGTGTATTCCTTGAACGCCACCCCCTCGGGATAGGGTTTGCCAACCACGAACCCACGCAGCACCGAAAATTCCGCCCCTCGACATCGATTTTCAAAAAATCGATGCGACCGGTCCCGAGTTCGCACAAAAGGCTCTCGCGAAGCACCGAGTTGAATAATTTTAGAAGGAATTCCCCTATCTAGTTGCCCAGATAGGGGTAATCCGACAGTGGCCGTTAGGCCACTTTGCCGTGGTTTCCCAAGCGATTTCCCGAAAAAATAATTGCATCTTCGCTGATTGGTGTCAACCTTCTGATTCCTTTGGTGGAGCCCGCGAGGTTAGATCATGCGTATTTTTGGGATTGACACCGGGATCGCGTCGGTCGGCTGGGCCGTTCTGGACGAGGCGAACGGCGAAATCATTGCCTGCGGGACGCGGATGTTCGACGCGCCGGAGACCGATAAGGAGCGGACGCCAAAAAACAGCATCCGGCGTCAGAAGCGCGGCATGCGCCGCGTCATCCGCCGCCGCCGCCAACGCATGAACGCGGTGCGCAGCCTCTTGCATGAGAGCGGGCTGCTCGAATCTGCCACTTCCGATGCGCTTGCCCTTCATCTTGATCCCTGGGAACTCCGTGCGGCGGCGCTCGATCGCGCGCTTGTGGCCCGCGAGATGGCAGCGGTTCTCGGCCATATCGCGCGCCATCGCGGCTTTCGTTCGAACGCCAAGGCCGAGCCTGGCGCGAATGCCGCCAATGACACGTCGAAAATGCTCAAGGCCATCGAAGCGACACGCGAACGCCTCGGCCAATGGCGGAGCGTCGGCGAAATGTTCGCGCGCGACCCCTCGTTCGCGGACCGGAAACGTAATCGCGGTGGTGGTTTCGCGCGCTCCATTTTGCGCAGCGATCAGGAGGACGAGGTCAAACAGCTATTCTCGGCCCAGAGGCGCTTCGGCAACCGCGCGGCCAGCACGCAGCTTGAAGAAAAATTCATCGGCATCGCCTTTTCTCAGCGCCCGCTCCAGGATTCCGACCACCTCGTCGGGTTCTGCCCGTTCCTGCCTAGCAAGCGCCGCGCCGCACGGCGTTCGCATGCTTTCGAGCTTTTTCGCCTCCATGCACGGCTGAATGCGATCCGCCTACTCGACCACGGCGAGGAGCGGGCCCTCTCGGCGGAGGAGATCGCCAAGGTCGCGGCGGATTTCGGCGCGCAGAAGAAGCTCACCTGGAAATGGCTCCGCAAGCGCCTTGGCCTTCTCCCCGCCATCCGCTTCGCCGATGTCTCGCCCGAGGACGAGAGCCAGGATTTCGTGGCCCGCGCCGGCAATGCCGCCGAGGGAAGCTACGCGATCCGGCAGGTGGTAGGGGAAGTCGGCTGGCAATCTCTGCTCCGCCAGCCGGAGGCGCTCGATGCTCTCGCGGCCATCCTCACTTTTCGCGCCGATCTCGGCTCGATCGGCGACGGCATCAAGGCGTTGCCGATTGAACCCGATCTCGCTGCGGTGCTGATTGCCGGGGCAGAGGCCGGTAAGTTCAATGCTTTCACTGGCGCGGGCCATATCTCGGCGCAAGCTGCGCGCAAGCTGTTGCCGCATCTCGCGAGCGGCATGGTCTATTCTGAAGCCTGCGCTGCCGCGGGCTTCGATCACGCCGCACGCCTCGAAGTGAGGCTCGAAGACGTAAAAAACCCGATTGCACGCAAAGCGGTGTGCGAGGTGCTGAAGCAGGTCAAGGTGCTGGTGCAGGATTTCGGCCTGCCGGAGCGTGTCCATCTCGAACTCGCCCGCGATGTCGGCAAAAGTGCCGAGGAGCGGAACGAAATCAAAAGCGGCATCGAGAAACGCAACAAGGAGCGCGACCGCATGCGGGCGGAATTCGCCGAACTCCTCGGCCGCCCGCCGGCGGCGGGGAGCGAGGAATTGTTGCGCTACGAACTATGGAAAGAGCAGAATGGCCGCTGCCTCTACACCGACCGGGAAATCCCGCCGGCGGCGCTGATCGGCGCCGACAACAGCGTTCAGGTCGATCACATCCTCCCCTGGAGCCGCTTCGGCGATGACAGTTTCGTCAACAAAACCCTTTGTTTCGCAAGCGCAAACGCCGAAAAGCGCGACCGCACGCCCTATGAGTGGCTAAGCACTGAGGAATCCGCCGAGGACTGGGCGCGTTTCGCGGCACGGGTGGACTCCTGCAAGGCGATGAAGCGGCACAAGAAGCGCGGCCATTATCTGCGCCGCAACGCCGCCGAGGTGGAGGAGCGGTTCCGCGGACGCAATCTCGGCGATACGCGCTATGCGACGCGGCTGGCGCTCGATCTCATCGCCCGCAAATATTTTCCCGACCGCGAGACCCGTCACGTGCTCGCCCGCCCCGGCGCGCTGACCGCAAAGCTGCGCCATGGCTGGGGGCTCGAATTTCTCAAAAAGGACGATAAAGGCAAACGCATCTCCGATGACCGGCATCACGCGCTCGATGCCATCGTGGTCGCGGCCTGCAGCGAGGCGATGCTCAACCGCCTCACCCGCGCCTTTCAGGACTCCGAGCGGCGCGGAATTGGCCGGGATTTCGCCAAGCTTGACCCGCCATGGCTGGGCTTTCGCGAGCAGGTCGTGGCGGCGGTGGAAAACGTGTTCGTTTCCCGCGCCGAGCGCCACCGCGCGCGCGGCGAGGTGCATGCGGCGACGATCAAGCAGGTGCGCGAGCGCGACGGGAAAACCATCGTGTTCGAGCGCCGCGCCATTGCCGATTTGACGCCCGCCGATCTCGATCAGGTAAAGGACGCCGGGCGCAATTGCGCGATCATTGAAGCACTCCGCGCCTGGATCGCGGCGGGAAAACCGAAGGATGCGCCGCCGCGCTCGCCCAAGGGCGATGTGATCCGCAAAATCCGGCTTGCGACCAAGGATAAATCCGGGGTCGCCATTCGCGGCGGCAGCGCCGATCGTGGCGACATGGCGCGTGTCGACATCTTCCGGCGCGAGGACGCGAAGGGCCGGCGGCGCTTTTATCTCGTTCCGGTCTATCCGCATCAGATCGCGACCCAGGATCAGCCACCGGACCGGGCGGTGGATGGCGGTAAGAACGAGGAAAACTGGCCTCGGATCGACGAGACATACGCTTTTGTCTTCAGCCTTTACGGCAACAGCTTGGTCGAGATCACCAAACCGGATGGCGAAATCATCCGCGGCTATTTCAAGGGGCTGGACCGCTCGACCGGGGCAATTACGCTCGCCGAGCATCAGAATCCACTGGCGGTCAAGCGGGGCCTCGGCACCCGAACGCTGCTCGATTTCCGCAAATTCGCCGTCGATCGCCTCGGGCGCGTCTCGGAAATCCCGCGGGAAGTCCGGACATGGCATGGCGTGGCCTGCACCTGAGCGAGCCCTGCCGGCTCTCGCTCGCCGACGGCCAATGCGTCGTCGCGCGCGAGGACGGCGAGGTTCGTCTCGCGCTCGAGGATATCGCCTGGATCATCCTCGATACGCCACAGGCGACGCTGACCACGGCGCTGCTCGCCGCCTGCATGGAGGCCGGTATCGCCCTCATTGTGACCGACGCGCGGCATCACCCGAGCGGGCTCGCGCTACCCTTTCACCGCCATCATCGCCAGGCCGAGATCGCGGCGCTTCAGGTAGCGCTCGGCGCTGGGCGGCGGCGGCGTCTGTGGCAGGCGCTGGCGCGGGCGAAACTCCGCAATCAGGCGGCGGTTCTTGCGCTGTGCGGCGATCGGCGCGGCGCTGCGCCGCTCCGCGCCATGGCTCTGCGCGTCGCGCCGGGTGATCCGGACAACATCGAGGCGCAGGCGGCACGGCGTTACTGGCCGCGCCTGTTCCCGGATTTCGTGCGCGAAAACGCCGCCGATCGCCGCAACGCGATGCTGAATTATGGCTATGCGGTGATGCGCGGGGCGGTCGCGCGCGCCCTGGTCGCGGCCGG
>JAKAQU010000236.1 GCA_021819535.1 Pseudomonadota bacterium
ATACGGCACCGCCTGCATATAGGATTTATATTCGATCAGCTTTTCGGTGCCGCGATGAAGGAGGCCGATATGCGGATCGGCGCGGGCGACCATCTCGCCATCCATCTCCAGCACCAGACGCAAAACCCCATGCGCCGCCGGATGCTGGGGACCGAAATTCATCGCATGGCTGTCGATCTCAACGGTTTTGCGCGAACGCCCGCCCGCGACATCCTTGGTCACGTCATCCATCACTCGGTCCTTTTCGCCCCGGCACCATCGGCGCGCATTGCGTGCGCCTTCTCATCACCCGGCAGCGTCGTGATCCCCTCCCACGGCGAGACGAAATCGAATGAGCGGAATTCCTGCGTGAGAGCGACCGGCTCATAAACCACCGCTTGCCGTTCATCGTCGTAACGCACTTCAACATAGCCGGTGAGCGGAAAATCCTTGCGCAACGGATGCCCGTCAAACCCGTAATCGGTGAGAATACGGCGATGATCGGGCTGGCCGGAAAAAAGAATGCCGAACAGATCCCACGCTTCCCGCTCCCACCAGGTCGCGACCGGCCAGATGGCAGAGACCGAGGGGACGAGTGCTGCCTCATCGGTGGTCACGATCACCCGGATACGATGATTGCGCGACACCGAGAGCAGATTATAGACCACTTCGAACCGCTCGGGACGCCCGGGCCAATCGACGCCGCAGAGATCCATCATCTGCTCGCACGCGAAGCGCGGATCATCGCGGAGCGTCAGCATCAGCGGCACCAGCGCATTGCGCTCAGCCCGCGCGACCACTTCACCCTTCTCCACCGCAACGGCGGCAACCCCCGGCAGGCTCGCCACTTGCTGCGCCAACCCGGCGAGCGAGGGCGGCACATCCGCCTTCGGCGGCTCTGTCACAGTGTCCTCAGCCACGGAGAATGGTTCCCGTGCGGCGAATCTTCTTCTGCAGTTGCAGAATGCCATAGACCAGCGCTTCGGCGGTCGGCGGGCAGCCCGGCACATAGATATCGACCGGCACCACCCGGTCGCAGCCGCGCACCACCGAATAGGAATAATGATAATAGCCGCCGCCATTGGCGCAGCTACCCATGCTGATCACCCAGCGCGGCTCCGGCATCTGGTCGTAAACCTTGCGCAAGGCCGGCGCCATTTTATTGGTCAACGTGCCGGCGACGATCATCACATCGCTCTGGCGCGGGCTCGCGCGCGGGATGATGCCGAAGCGGTCGAGATCGTAGCGCGGCATATAGGCGTGGATCATCTCGACGGCGCAGCAGGCGAGGCCGAAGGTCATCGGCCACAGGCTTCCCGTCCGCGCCCAGTTCACCAATTTGTCGAGCTGTGCGACGATGAACCCCTTGCCCGCGATCTCGCCGGTGATGCCCTTGATCACCGCGTCCTGCTCGGCGCCCGGCGCCAGAAGCTCCCGGTTCCAGGCGATATCCGCGGAATGCACACTCATCGCCGCCCCCTCATTCCCAATCAAGGGCGCCCTTGCGCCACTCGTAGATGAACCCCACGGTCAGCACGGCCAGGAAGCCGAACATCGAGAGCAAGCCGAACAGGCCGATATGAGCGAGGCTGACCGCCCAGGGAAACAGAAACGCGACTTCCAGATCAAAGATGATGAACAGGATGGCGACAAGATAAAAGCGCACATCGAAGCGCCGTCTTGCATCGTCAAACGGCTCGAACCCGCATTCATAGGCGGATGATTTCTCGGGATAGGGTTTCTGGCGCGCGAGCAACAGCGACCCCGCCACCCTCGCCACCCTGATGACGCCGGCGATGGCGAGAAAAACCACGATCGGAAGGTAATTGATCAATATACCCGGCATGCGACTCACCCAGTTTTGCACCGCAGCAGGCCGAGACTAACGCCATCCCGCCACTACCGCCAGCCCGGGGGCGGTAAAATAACCGCATATCCCTGTTCGCCATCGGCCCGCGACCGCGGACAGGAATATGGCGCGAGTGACGGGGCTCGAACCCGCGACCTCCGGCGTGACAGGCCGGCGCTCTAACCAACTGAGCTACACCCGCAATCAGGAGGGCCGTCTAAAGCCCCGGCGCCCTCCCGTCAAGCAAGCCTGCCGCAAAAACACCAGACGTTGAGACAATGGGCGGTGACGGGTTCGAACCGCCGACCCTCTCGGTGTAAACGAGATGCTCTACCGCTGAGCTAACCGCCCGCGACGAAGCGCTTAATTCACGGCGTCCTTGAGCGTCTTGCCGGGCTTGAAGCGGACCGAGTTGGAGGCCGGAATTTTGATCTCCTCGCCGGTGCGAGGGTTATGGCCCGTCGTCGCCTTACGCTTGGCCACGACGAAGGTTCCGAATCCGATGAGGCGCACTTCTTCCTGTTTTTTCAGTGCTCCCTCGACCGCCGCGAATACGGCATCGACCACTTCGGTCGCCTTGGTTTTGGGCAGGTCGGTCTCTTCCGCCACGGCGGCAATCAGATCCATCTTATTCACGCACAAGCCTCCCTTGAAACTGAATGGAGAAAATCAATCCACACGCGGGAAGGACACTAGAGGGCGGGTTTCCGCGGCGTCAACGGAATGTCGTGAATTTCAGACGTTCATCCACAGAAAACCGCAGGTTGTGCCCGGCCGCGACCGATTCGGGCGCGGATTCGCAGCCAGGCAACCTCGCGCGGGATCAGTGCGGCAGCAAAGGCGCCACCGCTTCGCCGGCCGGCGGCGTTGCCACCGGCTCGGCCGGCTCCTCCCACGCGATCGGCTCGGGTTTTCGCACCAGCGCCTGGCCGATCACCTCATCGACATGGGCCACCGGGACGAGCTTCAGATGGCGCTTCACCTGCTCGGGAATTTCGGCGAGATCCTTCTCGTTCTCTTTCGGGATGAAAACCGTGGTGATCCCGGCCCGGAGGGCTGCGAGCAGCTTCTCCTTGAGCCCGCCGATCGGCAGCACCCGGCCACGGAGGGTGATCTCGCCGGTCATCGCGATGTCGCGCCTGATCGGAATGCCGGTCAAGACGCTGACGATGCTGGTCGCCATGGCGATGCCGGCCGAGGGGCCGTCCTTTGGGGTCGCACCTTCGGGCACGTGGACATGGATATCGCGCTTTTCGAACAGCGTCGGCTTGATGCCGAACGTGATCGCGCGCGAGCGCACATAGCTCAACGCCGCCTGCACGCTCTCCTGCATGACATCGCCGAGCTTGCCGGTCTGGCGGATATTGCCCTTACCCGGCAGCAGCACGCTCTCGATCGTCAGAATCTCGCCGCCGACCTCGGTCCAGGCAAGGCCGGTGACCACGCCCACCATGTCCTCGGCTTCCGCCTCGCCGAAATGGAAACGCCGCACGCCGGCGTATTTCTCCAGATTCTTGCGCGAGAACGCGACCTTCTTGCTCTTCTTGGTGACGATCTCCTTGACCGCCTTCCGCGCAAGGCCCGCGATTTCCCGCTCCAGATTCCGCACCCCGGCCTCGCGGGTGTAATAGCGGATGAGATCGCGCAGCGCCTCCTCGGTGATCGTCCATTCCTCGGGCTTGAGGCTATGGGCCTCGCTCTGCTTCGGAATGAGATGGCGGTGCGCGATTTCGACCTTCTCGTCCTCGGTATAGCCGGGGATGCGAATGATCTCCATGCGGTCGAGAAGTGGCTGCGGCATGCGAAGACTATTGGCGGTGGTCACGAACATCACGTCCGAGAGATCGTAATCGACCTCGAGATAATGGTCGTTGAAGGTCGCGTTCTGCTCGGGATCGAGCACCTCGAGCAGCGCCGAGGTCGGATCGCCGCGCCAATCGGCGCCGAGCTTGTCGATTTCGTCGAGCAAAAACAGGGGGTTGGAGGTTTTGGCCTTTTTCATCCCCTGGATGATCTTGCCCGGCATGGAACCGATATAGGTGCGGCGATGGCCACGAATCTCGGCCTCGTCACGCACCCCGCCAAGCGACATGCGGACGAAACTCCGCCCCGTCGCCCGCGCGATCGACTTGCCGAGCGAGGTCTTGCCGACGCCGGGCGGCCCGACGAGGCAGAGAATAGGCCCCCGCACCTTGTTCGAGCGCACTTGAACGGCGAGATACTCGATGATGCGTTCCTTGATTTTCTCAAGCCCATAATGATCGGTGTCGAGCACTTTCTCGGCGGCGACGATGTCGTTGCTGGTCTTGCCGCGCTTCTTCCACGGAATGCCGAGCAGCCAGTCGAGATAGTTGCGCACCACCGTCGCCTCGGCGCTCATCGGGCTCATGGTGCGGAGCTTTTTCAACTCCACCATCGCCTTCTCCTGCGCCTCCTTGGAAAGCCGTGTCTTCTTGATCCGGGCCTCGATCTCGGCGGCCTCATCCTTGCCGTCCTCACCCTCGCCGAGTTCCTTCTGGATCGCCTTGAGCTGCTCGTTGAGGTAATATTCGCGCTGCGTTTTCTCCATCTGCCGCTTGACGCGGTTGCGGATGCGCTTCTCCACCTGGAGCACGCCGATTTCGGCCTCCATATAGCCGAAAACCCGCTCCAGCCGCTCGCTGACCTCCTCGGTCTCCAGCAGATCCTGTTTTTCGGCGATTTTGAGGCCGAGATGGCTCGCGACTGTGTCGGCAAGCTTGCCCGGATCATCGACCTGGTTGAGCGAAACCAGCACTTCGGGAGCGATCTTCTTGTTGAGCTTGATATATTGCTCGAATTGCGAAACCACCGTCCGCCCCAGCGCCTCGAGTTCCCGCTCGTCGCCGAGACGCTCCTCGATCGGCTCGACCGTCGCCTCGAAAAACACGTCGGTCTCCTTGAAGCCCGTGATGCGGGCGCGGCGAGCGCCCTCCACCAGCACCTTCACCGTGCCGTCCGGCAGTTTCAGCAATTGCAGAATGGTCGAGACCGTGCCGACCCGATAAATGTCATCGGCGGCGGGGTCGTCTTGCGCCGCGTTCTTCTGCGCGACCAGGAGGATTTGCTTATCCTCCTTCATCACCGCTTCCAGGGCACGCACCGATTTCTCGCGCCCGACAAAGAGCGGCACGATCATATGCGGGAACACGACGATATCGCGCAGCGGCAATACCGGCATCCCTTCCACCGTCGAGACAGCCTCGGCCCCCGACATCGCCTGTCTAGGCCGCTCGGATTCCGCCATAAACCCCTCCTCTCAGAACCCCCTTGCGCCCTCCGCCCAGCCCCCGCG
>JAKAQU010000237.1 GCA_021819535.1 Pseudomonadota bacterium
GATCTAGTATCCATTGTCTGAGATTTCTCCCCCCGCCGAACTCGCCCGCTCCCCCGCACCCGAGGAAGCGCCTGCCCCCGCCGCCTCGCCGCCCGCCGCCTCGCCGCCCGCCGCCGCGGGCTTCGTCGAGCTTGGCCTCTCCGAGCCGGTGCTGCGCGCGGTTGCCGAAATGGGCTATACCACGCCGACGCCGATCCAGGCACAGGCGATCCCGAGCGTCTTGATGGGCCGCGACGTGCTCGGCTGCGCCCAGACCGGCACCGGCAAGACCGCCGGCTTCACTCTCCCCATGCTCGACATCCTCGCCGGCTCGCGCGCTCGCGCCCGCATGCCGCGCAGCCTGATCCTTGAGCCGACACGCGAACTCGCGCTTCAGGTCGCAGAGAATTTCGTCCTCTACGGCAAATATCTGAAGCTCAACCACGCCCTCATCATCGGCGGCGAGAGCATGACCGACCAGCGCGAGGTCTTGACACGCGGCGTCGATGTCGTGATCGCGACCCCGGGCCGGCTGATCGACATGTTCGAGCGCGGCGGCGTCCTCCTCACCGATACCCGCATCCTGGTCATCGACGAGGCCGACCGGATGCTGGACATGGGCTTCATCCCCGATGTCGAGCGCATCGTCGCGATGCTGCCGGCCAATCGCCAGACGCTGTTCTTCAGCGCGACGATGGCGCCCGAAATCCGCCGCCTCGCCGATGCCTTCCTGCAAAACCCGAAGGAAATCACCGTCGCGCCGCCGGCCTCGGTCGCGACCACCATCACCGCTGGCCTCGCCCTCGTCGCCGAACACGACAAGCGCGAGGCGTTGCGCCGGCTGATCCGCAAGGAGGACGTGCAGAACGCGCTGATCTTCTGCAACCGCAAGCGCGATGTCGATATCCTCTATCGCTCGCTCATGCGCCACGGCTTCAGTGTCGGCGCGCTGCATGGCGACATGACGCAGCCGGTCAGGTTCGCGACACTCGAAAAATTCAAGGCCGGCGAGATCAGGCTTCTGGTGTGCAGCGATGTCGCGGCGCGCGGGCTCGATATCGGCGGGCTCTCGCATGTCTTCAATTTCGACGTGCCGGTGCATGCCGAGGATTATGTCCACCGCATCGGCCGCACCGGCCGTGCCGGCCGCGAGGGCCATGCCTTCACCATCGCCGCCCCCGAAGATCGCCTCGCCGTGGAGGCGATCGAAAAACTGACCGGTGTCGCGATCCCGCCCATCGCCGTGGACGGGCTCGACCCGGTCGCCTGGGCGGAGGAGAGTGGCGGGCGCCGCCGTGGCGGCCGGCGCGGTGCCAAGCCTGCGGCCAAGAAGCCTGAAGCGCCGCGCAAGGGAAAGCCGGGGCGCGAGGGTGAGCCGCGATCTGCGCCCGCCCAGGCCGCGCCCCGAGGCCCGTCGCGAGGCCCGTCGCGGCCGGCGCGACCGGAGGGGGAGGATGGGCGCGTGTCTGTTCCGTCCCCGCCGCAGGGGCGCGGCGAGCGCGTGGGGCGGGAGGAGCGGGTGCGCGGCTTCGGCGCCGATATTCCCGCCTTCATGCTGCTGCCTGCGCGAAAATCGAGCCCGGCTGCGACGATCAGCGAACCAGACGAGGAGGAGGCCCCGGAATGAACGTCGTCAATGTCAGCAAAAAAGGTAAATTCGCACCGTTTTCATGGGATGACGCCCTCCGTCTCGATGACCAGTTGAGCGAGGACGAACGCGCCATCCGCGATGCCGCGCGCGCTTATTGCCAGGAAAAACTCTTCCCCCGCGTGCTCATGGCCAATCGCCACGAGCGCTTCGATCGCGAGATCATGACCGAAATGGGAGAGATGGGCTTTCTCGGCGCGACGCTCGAAGGCTATGGCTGCGCCGGGGTCAATTACGTCTCCTACGGGCTGATCGCACGCGAGGTGGAGCGCGTCGATTCCGGCTATCGCAGCGCGTTTTCGGTGCAATCTTCGCTGGTGATGTATCCGATCCATGCTTTCGGCTCGGAATTTCTGCGCGAAAAATATCTCCCCGGGTTGCGTTCGGGCGAAAAAATCGGGTGTTTCGGCCTGACCGAACCCGATGCCGGCTCCGATCCCGCCTCGATGCGCACGCGCGCGAAAGCGGTCGATGGCGGCTTCGTCCTGAACGGCTCGAAAACCTGGATCACCAACGCCCCGATCGCCGATGTTTTCGTGGTCTGGGCCAAGGATGACAACGGCGATATCCGCGGCTTCGTGCTCGAGCGCGGCATGGCGGGGCTTTCGGCGCCGAAGATCGAGGGGAAATTCAGCCTCCGCGCCTCGGCGACCGGCATGATCATGATGCAGGATGTGTTCGTTCCCGAAGAAAACCTGCTCTCCGGCGTCAAGGGTCTGCGCGGGCCGTTTTCCTGCCTCAATAATGCCCGCTACGGCATCAGTTGGGGGGCTTTGGGGGCGGCCGAGTTCTGCTGGCACGCGGCGCGCGATTACACGCTCGGGCGGATGATGTTCGGCCGGCCGCTGGCGGCAACCCAGCTCATCCAGAAAAAACTTGCCGACATGCAGACCGAAATCACTCTCGGCCTGCAATCGGTACTGCGCTTGGGCCGGCTCATGGACGAGGGACGGGCGGCGCCGGAAATGATTTCGCTCTGCAAGCGCAATTCCTGCGGCAAGGCGCTCGACATCGCGCGCACCGCCCGCGACATGCATGGCGGCAACGGCATCGCCGATGAATACCACGTCATCCGGCATGTGATGAATCTCGAGGCGGTCAACACCTATGAGGGCACGCACGATGTCCACGCCCTCATCCTAGGTCGCGCGCAGACCGGCATTTCCGCGTTCGGCCAGAGCGAATAGCGTCTGACCGCCCCTTCGGGTCTGGTTGATCCGAAGGGGTGGCTTTCAGGCGCCGCTCCGCCGCGCGATCGCTGCGGCGCGGGCGAGGGTGTTGCGGGCGCGCTCGACGACCGGCACATCGACCATTTTCCCATCGAGGGCGAAGGCGCCGCGGCCCGCCGCCAGTGCTTCCTCATTGGCCGCGATCAAGCGCTCGGCCGCCGCGACCTCGGCTTGCGAGGGCGTGTAGGCTTCGTTGATCAGCGGAATTTGCACCGGATGAATGGCGGGCGCGGCGACGAAGCCGAGCTGCCGCGAGCGCTGTAAAACCGCCCGAAACGCGTCGAGATCGGTGAAATCGGCGACGCTGCTGAGAAGCCCGATCGGCAAAACCCCGGCAGCGCGCGCGGCGATGACGATCTGCTGCTTGGGATAGAAGAGGGCCTCCGGTCCCGGCACCGCTCCCATCGAGAGGGAGAAATCCTCCGACCCGAGCGTAAGCCCGATCACCCGCGCATCACTCGCGGCGATCGCATCGGCGTGGAAAAACCCGCGTGCCGTCTCGACCATCGGGATGAGGCCAATGGCACCAGGGGCGAGGCCGCGCTCGCTCTCCCATTCGCCCGTCATTTCCGATACCACCCTGACCTGCTCAGCATTGTCGATTTTAGGCAGCATGAGCGCGCGCACCCCGGCGATCACCGCCGCTTCGAGATCGGCGACGAGGCTGCGCCACGGGCGATTGATGCGCACCACGATCTCGGCGCCACCCCGCGCGGCGCGCGGGACGGCCATGGCAAGGCGTGCGCGGGCGCGCGGCTTTTCCGCCGGCGCCACCGCATCCTCGAGATCGAGAATGATGGCGTCAGCCCCGGTCGCCGCCGATTTTTCGATGAACCGGTCGCTGGTTGTGGGCACGTACAAAAGCGAGCGCCAGGCGGGAAGGTTTCGGGTCACGAGCCATTCTCCTTGATGATGCCGCGCGCCAGCAGATCGTCGTAGAGGGCGCCCACGCAGCCGATCGACGCCAAAAGCGCCCTGGTATCCGCGCCGAGCGCCGGGGCGGGGCGGCGCAATTGGCCGGGGGTTTGCGAAAATCGCGGCAGAACCTGATGCATGAGCGTGCGCGCCGCGCCCGCCCCGTCTTCGGCGTCGGCGTCGGGCAGCGAGACGACGACGCCGCGCGCCTGAACATGCCGATCGGCGAGAAATTCCTCGACATCGTAAACCTGCGCCGCCGTCACCTCGGCCGCGGCAAAAAGCGAGAGCACTTCATCGGCGGGGCGGGCGGCGATGAAATCGGCGATCGGTGCCTCACATGCGGCGACGTGCGCGAGGCGATCGGCGTTGGTGCGAAAGCGCGGGTCGGTGATCATGTCCGGCCGCCCGATCGCGCGAAACAGACGCTCGGTCATCGCCTGGATGGAGGCGGAAATGGCGATGAAGCGGCCATCCCGGGTCTGGAACACGCTCCGCGGCGCCGTCGTTTCCGAGCGATTTCCGGTTCGCGCCGGCTTCTCGCCGGTGCGCGCGAAAATCGCCGCATCGGCGCCGAGTATGGAATGGATGGCTTCCAGAAGCGACAGATCGATCACCTGCCCGCGTCCGCTCGCCGCGGCCACCCGGAGCGCCACCATGACGCCGAACGCGCCATAGAGCCCGGCGATCATGTCGGCGAGCGCGAGCGGCGGCAATAATGGCTCGCGATCGGGAAAGCCGTTTTTGGCGGCGAAACCCGACATCGCCTCGACCAGCGTGCCGAAGCCGGGCCGTGTGCGATAGGGGCCGGTCTGGCCGAAGCCGGAGATGCGCACGATCACGATGGCCGGGTTGCGGGCCAGCAAGACGTCTGGCGGCAATCCCATTTTTTCCAGCGTGCCGGGGCGAAAATTCTCGATCAATACCGCGCTTTCGGCGGCCAGGCGCAGCAAGAGCGCCCGCCCTTCCGCGGCGCGGAGGTCGAGTGCGAGCGATTTTTTGTTGCGGCCATAGATCTGCCAGTGAAACCCGGCACCACCCTGGCGCCAGGCGCGGAGGGGGTCGCCCTTGCGCGGATCCTCGATTTTGATCACGTCCGCGCCGAAATCGGCGAGTTGCAGGCTCAGCATGTTGCCCGCGACGAGGCGCGAGAGATCGAGCACGCGGACGCCATCGAGGGGGGCGCCGGCTTCCGGTGAGAACGATGCCATCATGGGCATTCAGGCCAAAACCCTGAGCGCCATGAGGGCGAGTGTCACGGTGATGGCGCCGCCGATGCGGGTTGCGATCTGCGCGAACGGCATCAATTCCATGCGGTTGGCAGCGCTCAGGATCATGACGTCGCCGGTGAGATCGGAA
>JAKAQU010000238.1 GCA_021819535.1 Pseudomonadota bacterium
ATCGCGCGCGAGCGGCCCGGCGCCATCGAGTTTCGCCGCTTCGATCTGCTCCTGATCGAGCGATTGCAGAGCGGTCAGGAGAATGAGAAAGGCGAACGGCAGCCACTCCCAAGAGACGATGATGACGATTGAAATCAGTGGGATGCTGCCAAACCAGTCGATGACGGGAAGGCCGAGCCCGCGCGCGATGGCGGCGAAAAGCCCGTTGACCGGATGCATCAGGAGATTTTTCCAGATCAGGGCGCTGACCGTCGGCATGACGAAGAACGGCGAGATCATCAGGACGCGCGCGATGCCTCGGCCGGGGAAAGTGAGATTGAACAGCGCCGCCGTGACCGCACCAAGGCCGACCGTGATCGCCAGAATAGCGACCACGAGGAGGACGGTCGTAGAAAGGATATGGGCGAGCGCGGGATCGGCGAGCAGGAAGCGATAATTATTGATGCCAGCCGATCCGTGCAGCATCGGATTGAGGAGATTATAGCGGCGGAAAGAAAACCACAGCGTCATCGCCAGAGGAACGATCATCCACACCAGCAGAACCGCGATGGAAGGCGAGAGAAGCGGAAAGGTTCGCACACGGGCCGTGCCCGCCGGCTTTCGCAACACCTTTCCGCCCTCCGCTCAGCGCACCGGCATCATTGCGTATAGCCGGCCTGCTGCATCGTTGCCGCAACACTGGCTTGCGCCTGTTTGAGCGCCGCATCGACGCTCATCTGTCCGGTCAGGGCGCCGGCGATCATCTGCCCGACCGTGGCGCCGATCGCCTGGAATTCCGGAATGGCAACGTATTGAATGCCGGTATAGGGCACTTTCTGCGCCGTCGGGTGGTTGAGATCGGCGGTCATGATGGCGTTCTTGACGAAAGTCGCGAACGGTGCGGCCTTCAGATAGTTCGGATTTTCATAGGTGGATTGCCGCGTTCCCGGTGGCACCACTGTCCAGCCATCGGTCTTGCCGACCAGTTCGACATACTCGCGCGATGTTGACCATTGCAGGAAGGATTTGGCGACCGCGACGTTTTTCGATGTCGAGGGGATCGCCAGCGCCCAGGACCAGAACCAGTGCGCGCCGTTCGGCACCTTGGCGATCGGGGCCGCGGTGAAGGACACCTTGTCGGCAACCTGGCTTTGCTTGCGGTCATAGAGAAGGCCCGCGCCCGAGGTCGCATCGATCCACATCGCGCAATGGCCGGTTGCGAAAAGCGCCTGATTTTCATTGAATCCGTTGGAATTCGCGCCGGGCGGGCCGTATTTGTGCATCATGTCGATATAGAAATTCACCGCCTCGTGCCAGGCCGGCGTGTCGAGTTGCGGCTTCCAGCTTTCATCGAACCAGCGTCCGCCGAACGTGTTCACCAGCGTATCGAGATAGGCCATATTCTCGCCCCAGCCGGGCTTGCCGCGGAGACAAATGCCGTATTGCTCATGCGCGCGATCGGTCAGGCGCGCCGCAAACTTCTCGATTTCATCGTATTTCGGCTGGGCCGGCATGGTGAACCCGGCCTTGTCGAACAGATCCTTGCGGTAGAAAGTGAAGGAGCTTTCGGCATAGAACGGCACCGCATAGAGCTTCCCGTTGGCCGACAGCGCTTCGCGGACCGAGGGGAAAACATCGTTCATGTCATATGAACTCGGAAACCCGTCGAGGCTGACGAGCCAGTTCTGTTTGCCCCAGATCGGCGTCTCATAAGAGCCGATGGTAAGAATGTCGAACTGCCCGCCATGGGTTGCGATATCGGTCGTCACGCGCTGGCGGAGAACATTCTCCTCCAGAACCACCCAATTGATCTTGTTGCCGGTCTCTTTTTCCCATTGCGCGGAGAGCTTTTGCATCTCGACCATCTGGGAGTTGTTGACGGTGGCGATGGTGATCGTCGCGGCGGCGGCATGGGGAATGGTGGTGGCAAGCCCGCCCCCGAGCGCGAGGCCGGCGATGGCGCCAAGGATTTTGGCGAGTTTCGTTCTTTGCGCGCGATGACGCATGGCGTTCCTCCCGTGGATTTGGGCATTTGCCCTTGCTGAGGGCGTTATCTTCGCCTCGGCGGCGGCCGTCTGTCAAGCGACGATGACGCCTCGAGAAGCGTCGCCGCCGTTTCCTCGTCGGTGATCAGGCCGTTCAGCAGGCCGCTCGCGAGGGCGGCCTTGAGTGCGGCGAGTTTTTTCGCCCCGGCCGCGACGCCGATGCGGATGGCCTGCGCGCTGTCGCCGGCCCAGAGCGCGGTGATGCGCGCGGCAAGCGGCGTGACCACGCGCCGGCCGCGCGCATCGAAGGCGCAGCCGGCGATTTCGCCGACCGCGCCAGCCTCCATCAGTTCCGCGAGTTCGGCATCGGTGATGAAGCCGCTCTGGTGCAAAGGGGCGCGCCAGCCGATATGGCCGACGCCGAGAAAAAGACAGCGCGCCTGCCGCGTGAGGCTTTGCAGGGTCTGATAGGCGCGCTGGCGTTCGGCGAGCGCCTTCTCCTCGGCGGCGCCGGCGACGAGCGGCAGGGTCATCGGAAAGCATTGCGCGCCGGTGCGCTCGGCGATCCGCATCACCGGATCGGCGGCCATGGCGCGACCATCGTGGCCGAGCGTGCCGCAGAGCGAGAACAGGGTGTGCTGGGGTGCCGCGAGCGGCGAGATTTCCGCGGCGACGGCGCGAAGCGTGCTGCCGGTCGAAAACCCGATCGTGACCGGCGCCGGCTGCGCGAGCCAGGTTTCGAGAGACTGCGCCGCGGCGATGGCAAGCCCGGAGAGGCCGCCCTCCTCGCCATCGGCCGCCGGCACCACCTCGCAATAGGCGAGACGATAGCGTGCGCTGAGCCGTTCGGCCTTCGCGAGACACGCGCCGAGCGGATGATCGAAACGGAACTTGATCAGTTTTTCCGCGACCGCCAGCGCCACCAGCCGCTGTGCGGTCTGGCGCGAGACCTGGAGCTGGGCCGCGATTTCATCCTGCGTGCGGCCGGCGATGTAATAGAGCCAGGCCGCCCGCGCCGCCTGATCGAGACGTTCGCGGGAAAGGCGCAGGCGGCGTCGGCTGGCGTCGTCGTCCATCTTCGGTCTCTCGCGGGGTGGTCGTATGGAGATGAGATATTGCTCATCTTGCGAAGATTTGCCAATAATTTTCCGGAAACGCCAGGGGAACGTGAAAATGCCGGAAATCATCGCCGTCGGAGAAATTCTGGTCGATGTTCTCGCCGAGACGGTGGGGCAGAGCCTCTCGGCCCCCGGGCGCTATCTCGGCCCCTACCCCTCGGGTGCTCCGGCGATCTTCGTCGATCAGGCGGCGCGGCTCGGCATTAGCGCCGCGATCCTCGGCGCGGTCGGCAATGACGCGTTCGGTTGCGCGGTGCTTGGACGGCTGCGCAGGAGCGGGGTCGATATCGGCGCCGTCCGCCGGCTCGACGACGCCACCACCGGGGTTGCGTTCGCCACCTATTTCGCCGATGGCAATCGCGAATTCCTGTTCCACATGAAAGACGCGGCGCCCGGGCGATTTCGCCCCGAGGACGTGCCGCGCGAGCTTTTCGCCGATTGCCGCGCGTTCCACATCATGGGGTCGTCGCTGTTTTCCGCGCCCATGATCGCCGCCATCCGTCAAGGCATTGCGTTTGCCGAAGCCGCCGGGGCACTGATTTCCTTCGATCCCAATATCCGCCCGTCGCTTCTCCGCACGGCAGGCGTTGCCGAGGAGATCCACGCGATCGCCCGCCGCGCCGATCTTCTGCTGCCGAGCGAGGCCGATCTCGCCTTTCTCTGTCCCGGCGAAGAAAGGGAGACGGCGCTCGCAACCATGCTTTCCTGGCGGGCGAGCCGCGTTTTTCTCAAACTCGGCGCCGCCGGAAGCTGCTATGCCGACCACACCCAGCTTCTCGCCGCACCGGCTTTCCCGACCACCGAAATCGATCCGACCGGCGCCGGTGATTGCGCAGGGGCAACCTTCCTCGCCGGGCTCCTCCGCGACCACCCGATCGCCGCATGTCTCGAGCGCGCCAATGCCGCCGGCGCGCTTGCGGTCTCGCGGCGCGGGCCGATGGAGGGCAACAGCGATGAGGCCATGCTCACGGATTTCATCGCCGCGAGAAAGGAGGCCCGTGCTTGAAAAAAGAGCCGAGACGCTTTTTCCGCCGGCCGCGCTTGCGCCGCCACGGCTGGGGGAAATAATGACGATGCGGCCTTGAGAATCGCGCGGATCGGGAGGAAATCGCTTGGCTTGTTTCATTGGGATCGATGGCGGCACCGAAAGTCTGCGCGCCCGTGTTTTCGACCTCGACGGGCGGACGCTCGGCAATGGCGTCAGTCCCTATGTCACCCAATTCGCGCCCGGCGCCCGCGCCGAACAGAACCCCGAGGATTGGTGGCATGCCGCCGGGCGCGCGGTGCGCGCCGCCATGGCCGAGGCCGGGATCGCCAGAGACGAGATCGAGGCGCTGTCGCTGGCGACGACCTGCTGCACCGTCGTTGCCCTTGATGCGAACGGGCGCGCGGTGCGACCGGCGATCTTGTGGATGGATATGCGCGCGAGCGCCGAGGCTGCGGAGGTTCTCGCGACCCGCGACCCCGCCTTGGCCGTCAATGGCGCGGGCCAGGGGCCGGTTTCCGCCGAGTGGATGATCCCGAAGGCGCTCTGGCTCGCGCGAAACGAGCCGGCGCATTTCGCCCGCGCGACGACGATTTGCGAATATCAGGATTTCATGACGCTGCGCATGACCGGACGGCGCGTCGCGAGCCTGAACAACGCCTCTATCCGCTGGCATTACGCGAGCGAGCGCGGCGGCTGGCCGGAGAGCCTGGTGCGCGCCCTCGGCATCGGCGAACTCCTCGAAAAATGGCCGGCCGAAATTCTGGCGCCGGGCACGGTGATCGGCCATCTCACGCCGGAAGCGGCCGAACATTTCGATCTGCCGGAGCGCGTGCGTGTCGTGGAGGGCGGGGCGGATGCGCTGATCGGCATCATCGGCCTCGGCGTCTTCCGGCCCGGCCAGATCGCCCTCATCACCGGCTCGTCCCATCTCCAGTTCGGAATTTCCGACCAGCCCCGGCATGTCCCCGGGCTTTGGGGAACCTATCGCGATTCGCTATATCCCGGCGGCCATCTCCTGGAAGGCGGGCAGACCTCGACCGGCTCGAT
>JAKAQU010000239.1 GCA_021819535.1 Pseudomonadota bacterium
GGCGAGGCCGAGCGGGCGCATGAGGTCGAGAAACGCATCGATCTTGTCGGGATTGCCGGTCATCTCGAAGACGAAGCTCTCCGTCGTCGCATCGACGACACGGGCGCGAAACGCATCGGCGAGGCGGAGCGCCTCGGCCCGCTGGTCGCCAACGCAGAGGATCTTGATCAGCGCCATCTCGCGCGCGAGATGCGGCCCCTCGCGCGAGAGATCGGCGACGCGATGGACCGGCACCAGCCGGTCGAGCTGCGCCTTGATCTGCTCGATCACCATTTCCGTGCCGGAGGTGACGACATTGATGCGTGAGCGCCCGCGCCCATCCTCGACCGGCGCCACCGTGAGGCTGTCGATATTATAGCCGCGGCCGGAAAAAAGCCCGATCACGCGCGCAAGGACACCCGATTCGTTATCCACCAGCACCGAGATCGTCGCGGTGCGCAATGCCTGTTGGCTCGCCATCACACCAGCACCAAGCCTTCATCGGTGATGCCGGCGGCCTCGCCCTCATGCTCGGGGCCGAGAATCATTTCGTTATGCGCTGCCCCCGAGGGGATCATCGGGAAACAATTCTCGGCCTGATCGACGGCGATATCGGCGATCACCGCGCGATCGCAGGCCAGCATCTCATGGATGACCGGATCAAGCTCCTCGATGGTCCGGGCGCGGAGACCGACGGCGTGGAAACTCTCGGCAAGGCGCACGAAATCCGGCAGCGCCGCGGTATAGCTCTCGGCATAGCGGCCGCCATGCAGCAATTCCTGCCATTGCCGCACCATGCCCATATACTGGTTGTTGAGGATGAAGATCTTCACCGGCAGGCGGTATTGGGCGAGCGTGCTCATCTCCTGGATATTCATCAGGATCGAGGCCTCGCCCGCGATATCGACCACCAGCGCGTCGGGATGGGCGATCTGCACCCCCATCGCCGCCGGCAGGCCATAGCCCATGGTGCCGAGCCCGCCCGAAGTCATCCAGTGATTGGGCTGCTCGAAGCGGAAATGCTGTGCCGCCCACATCTGGTGCTGGCCGACCTCGGTGGTGATGAAGGTCTCGCGCCCGCTCTCGCGGCTGATTTCATAGAGCCGGCGGATGGCGTGCTGCGGCTTGATGATCGCCCCCGGCGCCGCCGTCTGCCCATAGCGCAGGCAGTCGCGCGCCCGCCAGCCCTCGATCTCGCGCCACCAGGCGGCGAGCGCCGCGCGATCGGGCGACGTCGCATCCCGTTTCCAGGCGGCGAGCAGCGCGGACAGCGCCCGCCCGGCATCGCCGACGATCGCGATATCGACCGCCACGTTCTTGTTGATGCTGGAGGGATCGATATCGATATGGATTTTTTTCGAGCCCGGGCTGAAAGCGTTGAGCCGCCCGGTGACGCGGTCGTCGAAACGCGCGCCGATATTCAGCATGACGTCGCAGCCATGCATCGCGAGATTGGCCTCGACCGTCCCGTGCATGCCGAGCATGCCGAGGAATAACGGATCGGAGCCAGGAAAAGCGCCAAGCCCCATCAGGGTCGAGGTGCAGGGAAAGCCGGTCTCGCGCACGAACCGGGTGAGCGCCGCCGCCGCCTCTGGCCCCGCGTTGATCACCCCGCCGCCAGTATAGATGATCGGCCGCTTCGCCCCCTTGAGGAGTGCTACGGCCTCTTCGATCCGCGCCGGATCGGGATCGAGGCGCGGGCGATAGCTGCGATGCGGTGCCGTCGCGGGCGCGCTGTAGGGCGCCGGGTTGATGACGATATCCTTGGGCAGATCGACCACCACCGGCCCCGGCCGGCCCGAGCGCGCGACGAGGAACGCCTCATGCACCACCCGCGCCAGATCCTCGGATTTCCGCACGAGGTAATTATGTTTGGTCGCCGGCCGGGTGATCCCCGTGGTGTCGGCCTCCTGGAACGCATCATTGCCGATCAGATGCGTCGGCACCTGGCCGGTCAGGCACACGACCGGGATACTGTCCATCAAGGCATCGACGAGGCCGGTCACGGCATTGGTCGCGCCGGGCCCGCTGGTCACCAGCACGACGCCGACCCTGCCGGTCGCGCGCGCATAGCCCTCGGCCGCGTGGACCGCGGCCTGCTCGTGGCGGACGAGGATGTGGCGGATCGCGTTCTGCTGAAAAATCGCGTCATAAATCGGCAAAACGGCGCCGCCGGGATAGCCGAAAATGACCTCGACGCCCTGCTCCTTCAGCGCCCGCAACAGAATTTCCGCACCCGACCGCATCTCGCTCGTCGTCATCGCTCGTGATCCTTACGCTGTCCGGCTCAACTAGGCCGGCGAGGCCGGCGGCGTCAACCCGGACAGGGTTAGAAAATTGAGCAGATCAGCCATGCTCCTTTCCGAAAATTGCGTGAAATCACCTATTCGAGCACCAATAGTATAAATTTGCGCGCTCAGGCGATGATGTCGAAACCAGGTCGCCTGGCGCTTGGTATATTGACCGACCACCAGCTCGGCGCGCCGCGTCGCCTCGAGAAGCGTGATCTCGCCGCGGAGATAGGCTGCGAGTTCGGGGACGCCATGGGCGCGCAGCAGCGGCAGCGCCGGATCGAGGCCGAGCGCGAGCAAAGCCCGCACCTCGTCGAGCGCGCCCTCTTCCAGCATCGCGGCAAACCGGGCGCCGATCGCGGCGCGCAGCGCCTCGCGCGGCGGGTCGATGATGATGGCAACGAACCGCCAGCCGGCCGGGGGCCGCGCCGGCGCACGCTGCCAGTCAGCGAGGCCGCGCCCGGTCGCGAGGAAGACCTCGAGCGCGCGGGCGAGGCGCTGGCCATCGCTCGGGCGGAGTTTCGCCGCCGTCTCAGGGTCGAGGGCGGTCAATCGGGCATGAAGCGGGGCCGGGCCGAGCTGGCGCAGCCATGCACGCACCTCGCCACGAATGGCGGGATCAGGCACCGGAATTTCCGCAAGCCCGCCGACCAGCGCCTGCAAATAAAGACCGCTGCCGCCGCAGAGAATGGGCAGGCGTCCGGCCGCCCGCGCGTCGGCCAAAGCCGCCAGCGCCACCTCCCGCCACCAGGCGGCGCTCGCCGGCTCCCCCGCGGCCCGCACGCCATAAAGCACATGCGGCGCGCGGGCGAGATCGGCCTCACCCGGCCGCGCCGTCAAGACGCGCAATTCGCGGTAAAGCTGCATCGCATCGGCATTGATGACGACGCCACCGAGCCGCTCGGCGAGCCCGACCGCGAGCGCCGATTTGCCCGACGCCGTCGGCCCGGCGACGATCAGCGCCACCCCCTCCCTTGCCTCGCCAGCCGCGCCCCCGCATGGTCCGCCGGTCATGAATTACGTCCTCACCCTGGTTGCCGATCGTGCTCGAACCACGCTCGATGCCGCCACCATCGCCGCCGTCTCCGATGCCATCACGGCCGGCCCGCCCGATATCCTCGCGCCGGGCGAGGCGGCCGATCTCCCCTGCCCCGCACCACCATCGCCGGAGACGCTCGCCGCCATCCTCGGCGCCCGCCCGATCGACGCCTTTTGCCTCCCCGCCAAGGGCCGGCGCAAGCGCCTCCTCACCGCCGACATGGACAGCACCATCATCACCGCGGAAGTCATCGACGAACTCGCCGCCGAGGCCGGCATCGGCGCCGAAATCGCCGCCATCACCGCACGCAGCATGGCCGGCGAAATCGATTTCGCGGACGCCCTCCGCGCCCGCGTCGCGCGCCTCGGCGGCACCCGGCTCATTGCCCTCGATCGCGTCGCCGCCCGCCTCCGCTCGACCGAGGGCGCCCGCGAACTGATCGCGACCATGCGGGCAGAGGGCGCCGTCACCGCCCTCGTCTCCGGCGGATTCAGCTATTTCACTGCCCAGATCGCCGAACGCCTCGGCTTTTCCGCCCATTTCGCCAACCATTTGCAGGATGACGGCGCAGCCCTCACCGGCGCGGTCGCGGAGCCAGTGCTCGACCGCGACGCGAAGGCGCGCATCCTGCGCCAACTCGCCGCCTCCCACGCGATCCCGCTCGCGGCGACGATGGCGATCGGCGATGGCGCCAACGACCTCGCCATGCTGAAAACCGCCGGCCTCGGCATCGCCTTTCGCGCCAAGCCGGTGGTCGCCCAGGCGGCAGAGGCACGCATCACCCACGGCTCACTCCGCGCCGCCCTCTTCGCGCAGGGATATCACCTGTCAGAATTTCGGGAGTAATAAAACAAGAAAATTGTTCTTTTTTGAAAAAAAAGAACCAAAAAACTTTTATTCGTTAGGCAGTGCCGTAGGCACGGCCTGCTCCGAGGAAAATACTACTCCAAGGGACCGGGAAAAAGTTTTTTTGCTTCTTTTTTTTCAAAAAAAGAAGACTCTTCTTTCCCTGCCCTTGCCGCGGCAATGAAGGCGCGGATCAGGGCCGGGTCTTTTTCGCCGGGGCGGCGCTCGACGCCGGAGGAGACATCGACGGCGGGGGCGCCGCTGATGCTGATCGCCGCGGCGACATTATCCGGCGTGAGACCGCCGGCGAGCAGCCAAGGGGAAGGCGCCTGCCAGCCCTGGAGCAGGGTCCAGTCGAACGCCTGCGCATTGCCGCCGGGCCGCGTCGCCCCTTTCGGCGGGCTGGCATCGAGGAGCAGGGCATCGGCCCCCTCCGCCGCGCGCGGCAGATCGGCGGCCGAGGCGATCCCGACCGCGCGCCACACCGGACGCCCGAATGCCGCGCGAATCGCGCGCGCAAGCTCGGCGGAGCCGTGGATTTGCAGAATATCGAGAGAAAACACGGCGAGCACGGCGGCGATCTCGTCGAGCGCAGGGTTGACGAACAGCCCGACCCGGCGTGGGCCGCCCGCCGCCCGCGCCGAGAGGTCGGCTGCGCGCACGGCGCTGATCGCGCGCGGCGAGGGCGGGAAAAAAACGAAGCCGACCCAATCCGCCCCGCCCGCGACGGCGGCATCGAACGCGGCCTCGCCGTTGATGCCGCAAATCTTGACCCCGACACCCATGCCGTTCAGGCGGATGGCGGGAGAAGGGTGGGCCTATCGGCAAGCCGTGCCTTGAGTGCCGCGATATCCCCCTCGAGCGCCGCCACCCGCGCCTCGGCCCGCCGCGCCCGCCGGCGAGCGCCGAGCGCCGGAAGCCAGGTGAAGAGGGCTCCGAGAAAAAAAGCGATGG
>JAKAQU010000240.1 GCA_021819535.1 Pseudomonadota bacterium
ATCGGGGCGAGCAAAGCATCGATATCAGAAATGTCTTCTGGTTTTGGAATGAACAATCTCCTGATCAGGTGAAACACATGAGCTAGCCCGCGGCTTTTGGCAGAGCGCGCGGCGCGCTCATCGGTGACGAGAGTGACGGCGGCGGCGGCAACGGGGCTGCGGTCGGAAAGACCGGGAGCAGAACAGGCACACGCTTGTCGGGCGCGCCCGGCACGTGGATGATCGCGGTCAACCCGATCCGCATGAAGAGGCGTGCGACCGCAACACGGGTATCGCCGCCGGTGGCCGCAGCCGGATTGGGCTTGAGGTTGATCTGCAAGCCGATGGTCTCCGGCCGCCGATCGGAAAGCTGCATGAGCACGCCTGGCGGCGGCGCGAGCGTCGTGATCAGCCGCAGCAGCGCCCAGGCGCCGCCGAACCGGTAGGATGCGACGAGACCGTTCACCGAAGGGTTCGGCACACCGCCGCCGGCGGGAATGCTCGGCGCATTCGTCGCCCAGCGCATGGCGATCGTCGCCGGCTGGCCATTACTCCAGGCCAAAACAGCGGGCGCCGCGAACGAGGACAAGGTCTGCTGGCCGAATTGCAGCGAGGCCTCGGCGACCTGATCGGCGCCCGGGTCGCTGCCCGCATTGGTGCGGAAATCGACCGCGACCTCATAGGTCAGCGGCGCGTCCGGCGCGGGATTGAGGAGCATGGGGGCGAGAGCGGCTTGTGCGGCAACCAGGCTGGCAACGAACGCATCGGCGCCGGCGCGGGCATAGGCGGGGGTTGCCGCGAGCCGCGTTGCGAGAGTTGCGAGATCGGGGCCGAAACGGTCGAAGAAACGCTTCACGTCACCCGCGAACGCGTCCGGCGCGGCGGCATCGCCGAACGGGAAGCGCCCGGCGAGATCGCGATTGAACGCCGTCGCGAGTTCGCCGTATTGCGCGACCAGATCGCTGTAGGAGACGCTGGCGCAGCGCCGGGCGACGGCATTGCGGATGGCGCCGAGCTGGTCTGCAAACCAGTTGCCACCACCACCACCTGCGAGCCGCTGGCGGCAATTGGCGAGATCGATTTGGTCCATATCCGCGGCGATGAATTGTTCGAGCTGGCTCAGGGCATTGGCGGGATCGTTGGCGTGATAGCGGTCGAGTGTCGCGATGATGCCTTGCCAGCGTTCTTGCAGCGCCCGCTGATTACCGGCGAGCAATGCCGCGCTCTGCGCGAGATAATTGATCAGCGGCGCGGCATAATCGCGCGCCAGCGTCTCGACATAGTCGCGGCGCGCGGGCAGCGTGCCGACGAGATCGGCGAGCGATGACGCGCCAAAAGCGGGCGCGGCCAGCGGCGGCGCGCCGGTCCAGAAGGAGAGGCTGCGATCGGCGAGCTGATAGGGATCGGCCGAAAGCAGAATGGCATCGACGCGGGCCAGCAGGCCGACCGCCTGCTCGGCAACGAGCTGGTCGATGCGGGCGGCATTCGCGATCTGCCCGGTCGCACGCAGCGCCTCGCGCATATTGGCGAGCACCGGCGCCGCTTCCGCGAAATGGGCAATGTCGGCATGGAGCGCCGCCGCGCCGCCAGACGCCGCCGCCCCGGCGTTCGGGGCGACCATCGCGCCCGCGAGCAGCCTTGCAAGCTGCTCGCCGCCGGCGGCCAACACCTGCGCCTGAAAAAGCGCCGGCTCATTGGCCAGAGACTGCGCGACGAAAACCAGAAAACCCTCTGAGATCAGCTGCAACATGCGCAAATCGCCGTCGTCCCAAACCGGCGGCAAACCGGCCGCGAGCGCCCGCCCGAGATCGGCTGGCGGCGCGACAGTGGTCATCAGTGGCAGCGACAGCAGGGCGTCGATCGTCTTGCGGATAGCGACGAGCGGGGGCGAAAGCGTCACCGCGCCGCCCTCGACGGCGAGAACCTTGGTGCCGCCGAACACGGTTGCCGCGAGCAGCGACGATCTCGCATCGGTGGCGGCGCTCGCGGCCTGTTTGGCAAACGCCGCCACCGTCTCCGGATCGATCGGGACGGTATCCTGACCCGCGCTTTCCGACGACGATGCCAGGCGACGGAGTTGCGCGAGGATCGCGGCGATGGGGGCGATTTCGGTCTCGTCGATCAGCCATCCATGCTTGCCTTGCGCTGCTTCCGTCTCCGCCGCACGCAGCGCTTCGCCAAGCGCGCGGATGTGATCGGCAGCCCCCTGCCAGGAGGGTGATGGCGACATCCCGCGGCTCGCCTCAACGACCCTGGCCACCGCACGCGCGAGCGGGTTGGCGCCATAGGCGCTGGCGAGCGCGTTCGCGAACGGGCAGGCCAGGATCCGGCCGATATTCTCGCGCAATCGCGGCATCGACAATGGCGGAAACTGCGCCTGTTTCAGAGCGACGAGGTAGAGATAATTGTCTGTCTCAAATGAATCCGGTAGTGCGACCGCAAGGGAAAACCCGAGCAATCGCTTGAGAGCATCGATCTCCGGGTGGTTTCTGAGCTGATGATAGAAGGTGATCTGCTGCGGATATTGCGCAAGCCGCGCGACGATCTGCTGCATCTGCGCGATGCCGTCGGCTGGCACCCCGCCTGCTGGCACGCCATTGGCCGACGGCGCCGATGACCCGGCGCAGGCCGCCACCGCGCGCGCGTCGAAATTGCCCGGCAACACCGCTTCGCCGCTCGCGAGCCGGCCGCGAACCTCGCGCAGGATGACATGTTCATAGGCGCCGCGGATCGCAGCGGTCACGGTATTATCGGCCCCGCTCAGCAAAGAGAGCGGCGCCCAGACGGATTCGATGCTGTTGACGCCGACGCCGCTCATGGCGCTGAGCAGTTTTCGGGTCACGGCGGCCTGCTCGGCGAGGTTCGGTATGCCTTTCATGCTCACCTCGGAAGCGATGTCGAGACTGGCCGCGACCAGAGGCTGCACCGAGGCGATGGCGCTTTGCTCGCGCTCGATGACGGCAAGGCCGATCGCCATCAGAATCGCGAGCACGGCGAGACCCGCCTGCGCCATGCGGATCTGGCGCCGCCGCCGCGTCGTCGCCCCGAGGGCTGGCTGCGCGAGGGTGTGTTCGGGGAAAATCCTGTCGTGAAACAGTTTGGCGGCGAAGGCTGCGGGCTCGGTGCCGCCATCCGGCGTCGCGCCGCCCGTCAAGTAGAAACCACGAAACATGAACGCCTCGTGATAGGCACTCGGCTGCAGCATCGGCGTCAGTACTTGCGCGAGCGGCTCTGCCAGCGCGGCGACGGCCTCGGGAAATAATAGGATCTGCTCCGCCGCCGCGGTTTCGGTGGCGCGGACGAGCAATGGCGCCTGCGCCAGAGAGAGGCGCGAGACCAGGGCGTCGATCCCGTTTTGCACCCACCGACGCTCGAACATGCTCTCGAGCGCATAGGGAACCGCCCAGCCGAACGGCGCCTGTTGGATGAGCGGCGCTTCCTTCATCATCGCCTCAAGGGTCGCCGTAAACCCGGTCAGGCACTCACATCCGGTGAGCACGAGATAGATCGGCACCCGCCATCCGCCGGCGCGCTGCGCCATCCAGATCAACTGATGGAGCCGCTCCCCGAGGGCCACGATCCGATCATCGGCCCAGCGCCCGGGGCCATGGAGCGCGCCCGCATCGAGCATGACGACCAGACCGTCGAACGGGCGGTCGGCACGGATGGTGGCCAGGCCCTTGAGGAGTGCGGCCCAGCGGGCCTCGGCGCGTTCGCTCTGCAGCAGCCCGTCGTCAAAGCTCACCACGGCGCCATCGGGGCAGACCGAGAACCGGCAGTCGCCGACGAAAAGATCCCGCTCGGCGCGGGCGAGATCGCCGCTCCGCAACGCCGGTATGAAGCGCCGCAGATCGGCGCTCGCACTGCCGATCGTGACCATGAGCGGAATCCCGGCGATGCCGTCATGGGGATCGCGGAGCGCGGCGAGCCGCACGGCAGCGGCGCGGAAACCCGTCGGCGCTGGCGCCGGCGGTCGCTCTTCGCGCGCGGGGGCGGGGATGGACGGGGGCTTCGGCCGGAACTGGCGGATCGCAGCGATCGTTGCCATCACCAGCGCCCCCGCGAACACCATGGCGAGCGCCGGCAGCAGATCGGCCAACGCCGGCGGCAAGGCGAGCGCACCCGTCATGGCACAACCTGGTGCAGCAGATCGACGGCCCGCGCGGCATCGCTGACCAGAGAGGCAACGCCGTCATGCCAAAGTGCCAAGCTCACGAAGAGATAGACGAGTGTCAACCCGACGACCGCCATCAGCCACGGGCGCAACGCCGGGAGAGACACCGGGCGCGCATTGACGAGCGCCTCCTCAGCGCCGACGGCAAGCCCCTTGAGGGGAAAGGCGGCGGTGGGCGGTATCCGGAAGACGAATTCATAGAGCCGGGCCTTCAGCCGTTCGATCTCACCGCGGTCATCGCTATCGCGATAGCGGCCGCGATAGCCGGTCTCAAGCGCAAGCAGGATGGTGAGCGCCGTTGCCTCGGCGTCCTCGCGATGTCGGGCGACGAGATCGTCGACGGCATCGAAAATGCGATCTCCCGCGATCCTGCTGCGATAGAGCAGAACCTCGAGCGGCGTCTCCGCCCAGCCGCTCCGGCCGGGCCAGTCGATATCGTGGAGCAGCGCCGCATCGGCGACGGCGGCGCACACATAACCCGGGCTGATCCCGGCCCGCCGGCCCGCCGCCAATCCAGCCCCGGCGCCCTCCCCGAGCCCCTCATCGACGAGGATCGCCGTCCGCAATCGCTGCCGCGCCGCCTGCAGCGTCTGCTCGCCCACGCTGCCCGAGAGCATGCCCGACGCCGCCGCGTCGCCGACCAGTGCTGCGAAATTGCCGGTCTGCAGCAAGCGTTTGATCTGGAATAATTCGCGATAAAAGACCCGGTAGCGTCTGAGCGCGGTCTCGGCGTCGCGCGACAGAACGAGCGTCGCCATCAGCTTTGCGACGCCGCGTAGAAGAGGCGGAGTTCCACCGGCTCCGCAAGTTCGCGCATGGCGGTCTGGCTGATTTCCAGCACGTCGCCGGCGGCGACGAAACCGGCCTCGGTCGAGACGCGAAACAGAACCATGTTGGGCGGCGGCAGCAGATCGAGTTCGGGCACACTGCCGATCGCCTCCCGCGCCGCCCCG
>JAKAQU010000241.1 GCA_021819535.1 Pseudomonadota bacterium
TGACGGCTCCGGCAACAACACCATCGCCGGCGGGTCGAGCAATCTTCTGCTCGAAGACAGCAGCGGGCAGAGCAACACGATTTATTTCGGCACCGGCGCCGACACCATGGGCGTTTTCGGCAACGACACCATCATCGGCAGCGACGGCCAGGATACGGTGTTCTTCAACGCCGCCGGCGCGCTTCTTTATGGGCAGTCCGGCGCAGAGACCATCGTCTATAACGCTGGCGGCAACAGCCTTGTCGGCGGCGCCGGGCCGATGACGGTGTTCGCCAGCGCCGGCGGCAACGATGTCAGCGGCAGCGACAGCACCAATGGCGCAACCGTCTTCGTCAATAACATCGCCAATGGCTCAACCCCGACGACATTCACCGCCGGGCTCGGTGACGCAACGATTTTCGCCGTTCAGGGAGATGGGGTTTTCAGTGCCGCGAGCGGCAATTTCGTTATGCTGGCGGAAAACAGCAGCGACACGGTGGATGGCGCCAGCGGTTCCACCCCGGTGACCGTCTTCGGCGCCGGCGGCGGCGATGCCATCGTCAATGACAATGCGATCGGCAATATTTTGGTCGCGACCACCGGCAACACGACGCTCAATGCGAGCGGCAGCGGCGGAGGCAATATTTTCTTCGACTCCGCCGGCGCCGGAACCTCGGTGACCATGGTCGGCGGTCAGTTCTATAATTATTTCGTCGCCGGCGCCGGTAACGCCACCATGGAGGGTGGGCAAGGTCCGAACAGCCATAATTTCTTCCAGTTCACCAACGGCGCGGCCGGCGGCAACGATCTGATCACCAACTGGACCAGCAATGACAACCTCGATTTCTACGGCTATGGCAGTGCCGCGCCGAGCCAGAGCGCGGGCAATGGCGGGGTGCTGTTCACGCTCTCCGATGGCACCAAAATCACCGTCTCCGGCGTGAGCAGCATCCCGGCGAGCCAGATCCACGGGTGATGGCGCCGGCCCGGGGAGGGCTCCGCTCCGCGCGATAGCGGCCGCCGGCGCAAATCGGGCTTGCCCTTTCTCCCCATCCCGGCGGATGATAAGGGTTCGACGAAACATTCATCGCGCCATGACCCCGCACAGAGATCCCGCCTCCCCCGTCTCGCGGCCCCCCGCCGGTGAGGTCGATAGTTTCGGCCGCGCCTACGCCGCGCTCGATCTCGGCACCAATAATTGCCGCCTTCTCGTCGCCGCGCCGGCGCATGGCGGGTTTCGCGTGGTCGACAGCTATAGCCGGATCGTCCGCCTCGGCGAAGGGCTCGACCAATCCGGCCAGCTCTGCCCCGAGGCGATGGCGCGCGCGCTCGCCGCCCTTCGCATCTGCGCGGCACGGCTGGCGCGGCGCGATCTCCGGGGCGTTCGCGCCGTCGCCACCGAAGCCTGTCGCCGGGCCAGCAACGGGGCTGCTTTTCTCGCCGAGGTGCGGCGCGAAACCGGGCTTGCGATCGACATCATCTCGACCCGCGAGGAGGCGGAACTGGCGCTCGAAAGCTGCGCGCCCCTGCTCTCCAAAGGCGGGCGGCGCGTGCTCCTGTTCGATATCGGCGGGGGCTCGACCGAAATCGCCTGGGTGCGCCTGCCCGATCGCGGCGCCGGCCCCGACACCGGAGTGGCGCGGCTGCCGGAGCTGATCGGCTATCTCTCCATCCCCTATGGCGTCGTGACCTTCGCCGAGCGGCTGGGGCATGCCTGTTTCACCGAGGAGGGTTTCGCCGCCGCGGTGGACGAGGTCGCAAGCCGGCTCGACGTGTTCGAGCGCATCCACTGCATCGCGAAGGAAATCGCCCAAGGCGGCGTACAACTGCTCGGCACGAGCGGCACCATCACCACGCTCGCCGGCGTCGCGCTCGACTTGCCGCGCTATAGCCGGCCAATGATCGACGGCGCGGTGCTGTCGGGCGCGACCTGCGATCAGGCGCTCGCAGCACTTCGCGCCATGGGCCGCGAGGGATTGGCCGCCCATCCCTGCGTCGGGCCGGAGCGGGCGGATTTCGTGCTGCCGGGTTGCGCCGTCTTTGCCGCGATCCGCCGGCTGTGGCCGGCGGCCCGGGTCGTGGTGGCCGATCGCGGCTTGCGCGAGGGGATCCTGCTCCGCCTCATGCGGAACGATGCGAAAATGCCGCGCCAGCGTTGGGCACGGGCACGGCGGGGCCGCACGGGAGGCGGAGGATGAGCCGCGCGACGCGCCCGCCGACGGGAGGGGCTCGGGCCGAGAATGTTGCCCTCCGCAGCGCGCGCGGGCGGAGCCCCTCCTCGCAGCGCTGGCTGACCCGCCAGCTCAACGATCCTTACGTGCAGGCGGCGCAGCGTGACGGCTGGCGCTCGCGCGCCGCGTTCAAGCTGATCGAACTTGATGCGCGGTTTTCCCTGCTCAAGCCGGGGCTCGCCGTCGTCGATCTCGGCGCCGCGCCGGGCGGCTGGACGCAGGTCGCGGTGCGGCGCGGCGCGGCCAGCGTGGTCGGGCTCGACCTCCTGCCGATCGCGCCGATCGCGGGGGCGATGCTGATCGAGGGCGATTTCACCGACCCCGCCATGCCGGCGCGGCTGGCCGAAACCCTCGGCCGGCCAGCCGATCTCGTGCTCTCCGACATGGCGCCCAACACCACCGGCCACGCCGCGACCGATCATCTCCGCATCATCGCACTCGCCGAGCAGGCGCTCGCCTTCGCATTCGATATCCTCGCCCCGGGCGGGGCCTTCGTCGCCAAAGTGTTCCAGGGCGGCGCCGAGCGTGATCTTCTGCTGCCGATGAAGCGCGCTTTCCATAGCGTCCGCCACGCCAAACCGCCGGCCAGCCGCGCCCAGTCGGCCGAGCTTTACGTTATCGCCCAAGGCTACCGCCGCTGAGGGTGCACGTCGCGCTTGCGCCACGCTTCTGCCGCCGCTAAGGGGGGTTGCCAAAGTTGCGGAAAGGTCTCCCCGCCATGGCTGCCGATACCATCCCCTATGCCGACACCAATGCTGAGCACGTCGCCAGCGCGCGCATCGAAGAGGCGTTGACCTTCGATGACGTGCTGATCGTCCCCGCTTATTCCGAAACCTTGCCCGCTACCGCCGATACCAGAACACGGCTCACGCGCGAGATCATGCTCAACATCCCGCTGATCGCGGCGGCGATGGACACCGTGACCGAGGCGCCGATGGCGATCGCCATGGCGCAGCATGGCGGGCTCGGCGTCGTGCATAAAAATCTCTCCATCGACGATCAGGCGGCCGAGGTGCGGCGGGTGAAGAAATTCGAATCGGGGATGGTGATCAACCCGCTCACCATCCATCCCGACCAGACGCTGGCTGAGGCGCGCGCCCTGATGGCGATGCACCACATCTCCGGCGTGCCGGTGGTGGAGCGCGAAACCCGCCGTCTCGTCGGCATCCTCACCAACCGCGATGTGCGTTTCGCGACCGACCCCTCGCTCAAAGTTTACGAGCTGATGACGCGGGAAAATCTGGTCACGGTGCCGGCCGAGGTCGGGCACGAGGAAGCACGCCATCTGCTCCATCGCCACCGGATCGAGAAATTGCTGGTCGTCGATGACGCCTATCGCTGCATCGGTTTGATCACCGTGAAAGACATGGACAAGGCGCAAGCCCATCCGCTCGCCAACAAGGATGCGCTCGGGCGGCTCCGCGTCGCCGCGGCGACCGGAGTCGGCGAGGATGGCGAGGCGCGGGCGCGGGCGCTGATCGCCGCCGAGGCCGATGTCATCATCGTCGATACCGCCCACGGCCATTCCATCGGCGTCTTGCGCACCGTTGCCGCCATCAAGACGCTCTCCAACGAAGTGCAGGTGATCGCCGGCAATGTCGCGACCCCCGAGGGCGCCCGCGCCCTGATCGAGGCCGGGGCGGATGCGGTGAAAATCGGCATCGGGCCGGGCAGCATCTGCACGACGCGCGTCGTCGCCGGGGTCGGCATGCCGCAGTTTTCCGCCGTGCGCGAGACGGCAGCGGCCTGCCACGCCGCCGGCGTGCCGGCGATCGCCGATGGCGGCATCCGCCATTCCGGCGATATCGTCAAGGCGATCGGTGCCGGGGCGGATTGCGTGATGATCGGAAGCCTCCTCGCCGGCACCGACGAAGCGCCGGGCGAAGTCTTTCTCTATCAGGGCCGCTCCTACAAATCCTATCGCGGCATGGGGAGCCTCGGCGCCATGGCGCGCGGCTCGGCGGATCGCTACTTCCAGCAGGAGGTCAAGGACACGCTGAAGCTCGTGCCCGAGGGAGTGGAGGGGCGGGTCGGCTACAAAGGGCCGGTCGCGGCCGTCCTCCATCAGCTCGTCGGCGGGCTGCGCGCCGGCATGGGCTATACCGGCAGCGCGACCGTCGCCGAGTTGCAAAGAAACGCCCGCTTCCGCCGCATCACCGGCGCTGGCCTCCGCGAGAGCCACGTCCACGACGTCGCTCTCGACCGCGAGGCGCCAAATTACCGCCAGGACTGAGAAGAGGGAGCACGCGGCGCCGATGACAGAGACAAATCCCCCCGACGCCGCAACGCTCCGCCGCGCGGTGATCGCATCCGTGATCGGCAACGGTCTCGAATGGTTCGATTTCCTGGTCTACGGGTTTTTTGCCGCGGTGATCGCCGACGTGTTTTTCCCGGCGCGTGATCCCGAACTCTCGCTCATCCTCACCTTCGCGACCTTCGGCATCGGCTTCGTCGTCCGGCCGTTCGGCGGTGTCCTGATCGGGATCTATGCCGATTATGCCGGACGGCAGAGGGCGCTCTCGATGCTCATTCTCCTGATGGCGATCGGCACGGTGATTTTGGGCCTGGTGCCGGGCTATGCCACGATCGGGATCTGGGCGCCGATCCTGGTGATCGGCGCGCGGGTTTTGCAGGGGCTTTCGGTTGGCGGCGAATTCGCTTCCTCGACCGCGCTCCTGGTCGAATACGCGCCCGCCGGACGGCGGCATTATTTCGGCGCTTTCCAGATGGTCTCACAATCCTTCGCCGTGGCGTTGGCCTCCGGCATGGGGTTCATCCTGACCTCGTATCTCTCGCCGCAGGCGCTCAATGCCTGGGGCTGGCGGGTGCCGTTCCTGCTCGGCGGACTGGTCGGGCCGGTCGGGTTCTATATAGAT
>JAKAQU010000242.1 GCA_021819535.1 Pseudomonadota bacterium
CGATCTCAAGGATGTCCGCGAATCGGAACCCCTGCGGCGTCTGCGCCCGCCAGACACCGGCGCGGTCCAGCGTCTCGGAAACGAGATCACCCTCACAGCGTTTCAGCGTATCCACCACCGGCAGGCCGGCGATCACCGCCCGATGCACGGCGAGCGCCGCGATCACCGCCGAAATCGTCTCTGGGGCAACGAAAGGGCGAACGGCGTCGTGGATCAAGACCGTCGCCGGCATCGAGGAAGCGAGCGCTTCCAGCCCGCGGCGCACCGAATCCTGGCGCGTCGCCCCGCCGAGCACCGGCGGCGGCAGATCGAGCCCGGCCATCGCCGCGGCGTAGAGCGGCGCATCATCGGGATGGATCACCACCTGGATGCGCGAAATCGCCGGATGGCGGCGAAAGGCGAGCACGGTATGGCGCAGCACCGCGGCACCGCCGACCTCACGGTATTGCTTCGGCGTCGGGCCACCGAAACGGCTCCCGCGCCCTCCGGCAACGATCAGCGCGGCGTGCATGCGGCTCTTTCTCCTCAGAGTGATCGCTGGTTGGACCGATCATGCCCACGGGGGCACGAAAACGCCGCAGTGATCGGGGATGCGCCCCGGCCGGTCAAGCGCCCGGGCGAGGCCCTATAGCGCCGCCTCTTCCCCACGGGGCTCGCGGATGTCGCGCCACTCCTCGGTGAACGGCTTTTTCAAAAACGTCGCCCAGAAAAAATTGAGCGAGTAGCGAAGCCCGATCGTCACCACGCCCTCGCCCGCGAGCCGGCGGCCAGAGGAATAGGCGGGAAGTGCAAAGGTGAACTTCACCCGCCCGAGACGGCTCAGGCGGCGCGCGAGATCGGTGTCCTCGCCATAGAAGCTGAACCGGTCATTGGCGGCACCGAGCCGGGCCATGGCCTCGCGCCGGACGACGAAATTGCCGCCCTGCAGCATGGCGCCGACCCGCAATACGAAATGATTGACGAGATAGACGGCATAGGCGAGGCGGTAATAAAATCCGATCACGCGCTGCACGCCGGGCGAAAGATCGCGATAGAGATAGGGGCCGCTCAGCGCCACCAGCCGCGCATCAGTGGCGAAGGCCGCGCGCACGCGGGCAAGCCAGCCGGGCGGGAGATGGGTGTCGGCATCGATATGGGCGACGAGCGCGCCACGGCTCGCGACAAACCCGGCCCAACGCGCCGCGACCAGGCCCTTGCGCGGCTCCTCCACCACACGCACATCGGGGATGGCGCGGGCGATGGCGCCGGTCTGGTCGGTGCTGGCATTATCGACGACGATGATTTCCGCCGCCTCGCCGATCGCCAGCCCTTCCCGTTCAATTTCGGCGCGGATGGCCGCAAGCGTCGCGGGAAGCAATGCCTCCTCGTTATAGGCGGGCACGACGAAGCTGATCAGCATGCAAAAGCTCTCCTTGGCATCAGCGCGGGGTGGGGTGGGTGACGCGCGCTCGCGCGGAGCGGCACGAGATTGGCCAGGAACTGCCGCGCCGAAGCCGCCCAGGAAAACCTCTCGGCGAAGCCTCGGGCGCGGGCACGATCGATCGTGAGCGCCGCCATCGCCGCCTGGCCGAGATCGGGCGCGAGAACACCGACAGGCGCGCGCGTGCCGCCGAATGCCGCGTCGCCGAGAACGTCGCGCGGGCCGGGGACGGGAAAGGCTGCGACCGGAAGGCCAGAGGCGAGGGCTTCGAGCAGTACCAGGCCGAACGTGTCGGTGAGACTAGGAAAAACGAAGACATCGGCGCTGGCATAGAGCCGGGCCAGCGCCTCGCCGCGCATGGCGCCCAAGAAATGCGCCTTGGGATAGTCACGCATCAAGGCCGCCCGCGCCGGCCCGTCGCCGACGACGAGCTTGCTCCCGGGGAGATCGAGACCGAGAAAAGCGGGCAGATTCTTCTCGACCGCAAGCCGCCCGACGGAGAGAAAAATCGGCCGCGGCAAGGAGAGGGGGGTGGCACGCCCGGGGTGAAACAGCGCGAGATCGACGCCGCGCGACCAGAGACACATATTGGCGAATCCGTGCCCCGCGAGTTCGACGGCAAGCCCCGCGGTCGCGACCATCATCGCCGCACCCCGCCCATGAAAGCGCCGCAGCCAGCGATAGGTGAGGCCGCGCGGGAAAGCAGCACGGGTCGCGAGATAATCGGGGAATCGGGTGTGATAAGCGGTCGTGAACGACCAGCCCGCGGCACGCGCGATCGCACCCGCGGCAAGGCCGAGCGGCCCCTCGGTCGCGATATGGAGATAATCCGGATCGAACGCGGAGAGCAGGGCGGCAAGCCGCCGGCGCGGCCAGAGGGCGAGGCGGATTTCGGGGTAGATCGGGCACGGGATGGTCTGGAACCGATCAGGTCCGATCACCAGCGCCTCATGCCCCATGGCGCGAAGTTCGGAGACGGTCATGGCCAGCGTCTGGACGACACCGTTGATCTGCGGATGCCAGGCATCGCTCACGATCGCGATCCGCGCCGGCAATACCTCAGATTCCCGCGACATTCAGTGCCGCCCCCCGGGGGGCGAGAAAAGAAAGACCGTTGATCGCCGCCCAATCGAGCAGTTCGAGCCGCCCGTCGCGATGCTCGACGACGGCGGTGCAGCTTTCCACCCAATCGCCGGCATTGAGATAGAGCTTGCCCGCCACCTCGCGCAGCTCGGCGTGATGGATATGGCCGCAGACGACACCATCGAAGCCGCGGCGCGCGGCGTCGGTGACGAGTGCCATCTCGAAACGGTCGATCGCGGCCACCGCTTCCTTCACCCGACGCTTGAGATAGGCCGAGAGCGACCAGTAGGGATAGCCGAGCCGGGCGCGGATGAGATTGAAATAGCGGTTGAGCCGGAGTGCTAGACTATAGGCGCCATCGCCGAGCAGGGCGAGGAGGCGAGCATAGCACACCACCGAATCGAACTGATCGCCGTGCAGAACGAGAAGGCGCCGGCCATCGGCGGTGACGTGCTCGGCCTCGTCGCTGAGTGCGACACCGGCGATCTCGAGCCCGAGCGCGAGAAAGCGCCGCAGCGCATCGTCGTGATTGCCGGCGATATACGTCACCTTGGCGCCGGCGCGGGCGTGACGGAGGATTTCGGTCAGCACCGCGTCGTGATGGCGGTCCCAGTGCCAGCCACGCCGGAGCCGCCAGCCATCGATGATGTCGCCGACGAGGTAGATATGCTCGGCGGAAACGCGGCGGAGGAAATCGGCGAGAAAATCGGCGCGGCATTCGCGCGTGCCAAGATGGGTGTCGGAGATGAAAAGGCTGCGAAAGACCGGAAGCGCTGAGATGCGGGTCATGGCGACATCGTTATGTCGCAGCACATCTCTCCGCCAGTGAAGCTATGATGAACTGAATGAAACTTTGATGACTGGAATTATATTTTACCAAATTATGACGCGGTTCGGCTCAGCCCGGCCGCCGAATAACCCGCGATGCGCGCTCATAGCCCGAGCCGCTCGAAGCGAAGGATTTCCACCACCCCCCCCGCTTCCACCGCCGGGGCGTGCGGCGGGCGGAGGATGAGCGCATCGGCCCGGGCGAGAGATGCCTGCATCGCCGAATCCTGCACCGCGAACGCCTCGGCGAGCAGCGCGCCATCCTGGTTTCTTTCAAGCACCGCGCGAAGAAAATCGAAACGCCGGTCATTGGCGCGAAGCGGCGTTTTGGTTTGCGCGGGCTCAAGGGGAAGCGGCGCATCGGCAAGCCCCGCGAGCCTGAGCAAGGCCGGGCGCAAAAACAGGAGCGCGCAAATGAACGCCGAGACCGGATTGCCCGGCAGGCCCAAAACCGGCATGTCGCCGAGCTGCCCGAACATCAGCGGTTTCCCTGGCCGCATCGCGATTTTCCAGAAATCGACCGCAAGCCCGCGCCGGGCGAGACCCGCCTGCACCAGATCATGATCGCCAACACTCGCGCCTCCGGTGGTGACCAGAAGATCGGCGCCGCGCGCGCCATCGGCGCCGCGCGCGATCGCGTCGATATCGTCGGGCGCGATCGGCAGAATGATCGGTGTGCCGCCGAGCGCGATCACCATCGCCGCCAGCGCGTGAGCGTTGGAGCTTACGATGCCGCCTGCCGGCACCTTCTCGCCGGGCAGCGCGATCTCATCGCCGGTCGCGAGAATGGCGATCCGTGGCCGGCGGTGAACGGCGAGCCAGGGATGATTGGCCGCCGCCGCGAGACCGATATCGCGCGGGCCGAGGCGACGCCCGGCGGGAATGACCGTGCTCGCTTCGGTAAAATCCTGACCCTTGCGGCGGATATGCTGGCCGGGCCGAACCGTCTCGCGGACAACCACGCGCTCGCCCACGGCTTCGGCGTCTTCCTGTAGCAGCACCGCATCGGCGCCGTCGGGGAGGAAGCTCCCGGTGAAAATGCGCACGGTTTCGCCCGCCGCCATGGCGCCGGCGAAGGGATGGCCGGCCGGAGCACTGCCGATCAGGCGCAATGTCGCCCCTGCCCGTGCCTCCGCAACCCGCACGGCATAGCCATCCATGGCTGAGACATCCGCCGGCGGCAGCGTCAAACGCGCCAGAACCGGCGCCGCGGTGATGCGCCCCAGCGCCTCGGCGAGCGCCACCGTCTCCGGGCCGACCGCGACGAGGCCAGCGAGAATGCGCGCGCGTGCGCCGTCGATGCCGATCATGCCGCTACTCTTGCCGAAACTCGCCCGATTTGCCGCCCGATTTGGCCACCAGGCGCAACGCCTCGATGCGCATGCCGCGATCGACCGCTTTGCACATGTCATAGACGGTGAGAGCGGCAATGCTCGCCGCCGTCATCGCTTCCATCTCGACGCCGGTGCGCCCGGTGGTGCGAACCGTCGCCGCGATTTCCACCGCATCCGGCGGCGCCGGCGTCAGCTCGACCGCGACCGCATCGAACGGCAGAGGATGGCAGAGCGGAATGAGATCGGCGGTGCGCTTGGCCGCCATGATGCCGGCGAGCCGCGCAACCCCGAGCACATCCCCCTTCTTTGCCCCGCCGGCGCGGATGAGATCGAGGGTCGCCGGCGCCATCACCACCCGCGCGCGGGCGGTCGCTGCGCGTATGGTGATCGCCTTGCCC
>JAKAQU010000243.1 GCA_021819535.1 Pseudomonadota bacterium
TATAAGTCAAGAATTTTTTTGCAACACCCCGGCGCCCAGAAGGCCGCCCGAGCGCGCTTGACCCCGGCGGCATCGCCTCTAATGTCATTCCCCGTTTTCCCGAATCCTCGCGGCACGCGCGATGCCCTCCTACGAGCCGTCGGCTCGTGGCGTTTATCAAGGAAGATCAATGGAATTTGCGACGGCCCGGCCTCTTGTCCGCCCGCGCCCGCGCCCGGCCGCGGAACCGGGGTGATGCCGCTCTGGATAATTTTTACGCTGATCGCCGCATTGTTCCAGACCTGGCGGACGGCGCTGCAGCAGCGGCTGCGGAGCCAGCTTTCGGTCAACGGGGCATCGTTCGTGCGGTTTTTCTATGGCGTGCCGTTCGCGCTCGCGATACTCCTCGTCATGCTGACGGCGAGCGGGGCCTCTCTTCCGCCGCCGAATGCGACGTTTCTGATCGAGTGCGCGATCGCCGGGGCGCTCCAGATCATCGGCACCAGCCTGCTCATCCTCTCCTTCGGGTTTCGCAGCTTCGCCGTCGGCAGCGCCTATGCCAAGACCGAGGGGGTGCAGACCGCGCTCGTCGCCTGGGCGATCGCCGGCGAAAAACTCCGCGCCGCGGCCTGGCTCGGGATCATGCTCGGGGTTGCCGGCGTGCTGACGCTCTCGCTCGCCGGGCAGGGGTTGCGCGCCCGCGGCCTCTTGCGCGCAACCTTTCAGCCGGCGGCGCTGTGCGGGCTCGGCACCGGGCTCTGCTTTGCCTTCGTCTCGGTCTTGATCAAATGGGCCAATCTCGCCCTTCATGGCGGGCACCCGATCATTCAGGCGATCTATGCCCTGGCGGTGACCAACGCCATGCAGACGGTGCTGCTCGGGGTGTGGCTTCTCTGGCGCGACCCGCGGCAGATCCTGGCGACGCTCTCGACCTGGCGGCGCGCGATGTGGGTTGGCATGATGTCGGCGGTCGGCTCGGGGTGCTGGTTCTCCGCCTTCGCGCTCGCCCCGGTCGGGCTCGTCCGCTCGCTCGGGCAGATGGAGGTGCCGTTCATTCTCCTCTTCAGCCATTTCTATCTGCGCGAGCGGTTGAAGAGGAGCGATGTCGCCGGCCTCGCCCTGGTCGCCGGCGGCGTGATTTTCGTCCTGCTTGGCGCGGGATAAGATGGGGCGACGAGGTGGGGGCGAGTGGGGGGCTTCTGTTGCCCGGTGCCCCCCGAACCGCGCTTATCGCTTACGCAGCGACAGCGAGCGCCATGTTGTCGTTGGCACTTGTAAAACGGCCCGATGACGGCGGAACCATGCCGAGCGAAAGATACATCTTTACCACGCGTGTCGAGCCTGTTTCGCCCCCGAAGCCCGCCATCGGGCGGGAAATGGTGGAGGCGCCGGGCACTGCCCCCGGGTCCACTACGCTTATTCCATGCACCGTTTATCGCCATAGCCGGCGAACCAGCCTCTGCGATATAGGCGTCGGCCAGCCTTTGTGAAAGGGGATTCCCGCGATGCCGCTCGCCGCCGACCAGAAATCCGCAATCGAAGCCCAGCGCGCCACAAGCGCCGAAACACGGCGCGCGACCGTCGCGGCGCTCGAGGACATCCTCTACCATGCCCATCCCGTGCTCGATCACGGCTTCGTCCGGGTGATCGACTATATGGGCGATGACGGGGCGATCGTGCAGGCGGCGCGCGTCTCCTATGGCCGGGGGACGCGCAAGGTGAGCGAGGACGAGGGGCTGATCCGCTACCTCATGCGCCATCGCCACACCACGCCGTTCGAGATGTGCGAAATCAAGTATCACGTCAAACTGCCGATTTTCGTCGCCCGGCAATGGATCCGCCACCGCATGGCGAACGTGAACGAATACTCGGCCCGCTATTCCATCCTCGACCGCGAATTCTACCTCCCCGCGCCCGAGCATCTGGCGGCGCAATCGGCAAGTAACCGGCAGGGGAGGGGGGAGATCCTGGACGGCGGCGAGGCGGCGATGGTGCTTGAGATGCTGCGCGAGGACGCCGCGCGCTGCCATGACCATTACCTCGCCATGCTGAACGAAAGCGAGGACGGGGCGCGCGATCCGGCGCGCTTGGGCCTCGCGCGCGAGCTTGCGCGGATGAACCTCACGCTCAATACTTATACGCAATGGTATTGGAAGACCGATCTCCACAATCTCCTCCATTTCCTCTCGCTCCGCGCCGATGCTCACGCGCAATATGAAATCCGCGCCTATGCCGAGGTGATGCTGAAAACCGTCGAAGCCTGGGTGCCGATGGCGGCGCGCGCCTTTCGCGACTACCGCCTCGGCGCGGTGACATTTTCCGCCCCGATGCTCGCCGCCTTGCGCCGGATACTGGCCGGGGAGCAGGTCGAACAGCCGGGGAGCGGGCTTTCCAAGCGCGAATGGGGGGAGTTCGTGGCGATGATCGGAAGATGAGACTGATCAAAGCACGAATACGAGGGTTTCAGTCGTTCGGCGATTCCGGCGAAGTGGAATTTCACGACGGCATCAACCTGATCATCGGGCAGAACAATGCCGGCAAAAGCGCCCTGCTGCGCGCCCTCCTGCCGGACCTCCCCGATGACCAACATCGGACGCCGGAGCGATGGAAATCTTACGAAATGCCGGGAACGGAGATTACCCTCACGATAGATATCAGCGGCCCTGAAATCCGGGATTGGGTGCTTCGTTTCAGTTCATCGCTATCGTTTCCGATAACGCAGGGGCAGGGTCGTAATTGCGATGCTTTTATGCAAGGTATTTTTTCCCGCCCGAGCCTGCTCATTTCTGTTATTCGTCCGGCGCAGTTCGGCTTTTCCGCGCCCTATCCATCGCACCAGTTATTTGCGTACACCTCCGGGCAGAAACTGCATGCTTCTATAACGCCTAACAATGGAAGCCTAAAAATACAGCTCTTTGGCGGCGACCACGACTCGTTGCCACACCTCCTTTTTGCGGCATGGAAGCACGAAACGTTCCATTTCGACGCCGAGCGCATGGCGATTGGCCAGGCGCCGGCCGGCTACGCCGAACGCCTGGCGCCAAACGCGGCGAATCTGCCCAACATTCTTCTCTCTCTGCAGGGCGAACGCGGCGGTGTTTTCCAGAAACTGGTCGCCCATCTCCGCGAAATTTTCCCGACCGTCGGCAATCTCAGCGTCCGAACCATGCCCGGCAATAACAACCTGCTGGAAGTGAGGGTCTGGCCGACCGAGGCGATGGAAAGGGTGGAGCTGAGCTTTCCGCTGAACGCCAGCGGCACCGGTGTCGCCCAGGCCATCGCGCTGCTTACGGCGATCATGACAATCGACAAAGCCATCATCATCATCGATGAGATCAACAGTTTTCTGCATCCGGCAGCGATCAAGGCTCTGCTCCGAATCTTGCAAACGCAATACGCGCAGCACCAATACATCATCTCGACCCACGCGCCGGATGTCATCAGCTTCAGCAACCCGACGACGATCCACCTCGTCAAGCGCGAGGGATACGAATCCCGGGTCAAGCGGCTCGATCTTACGAAGATTGAGACATTCCGCGAGGTTGCCGAGCATCTCGGCGTCTCGATGGCGGATGTCTTCGCCGCCGAGCGGGTCATCTGGGTGGAGGGGCAGACCGAAGAACTCTGCTTCCCCTATCTCTATCAGCAGACGAAAGGGCCGCTGCCACGCGGGACGATTTTTACCTCCGTCGTGGCAACGGGGGATTTCCACGCGAAGAAGCGCGATCGAACGCTGGTTTACGAGATTTACCAGCGCTTGAGTGCCGCCGCTGCTCCTCTCGTCGTCAATGTCGCTTTCAGCTTTGATGGCGAAAATCTCACCGAATCCGAAAAATGTGACATGCGACGCGAGGCCAAGGGCAAAGGCGCGCTCGATTTCCTGCCCCGGCGGCATCTCGAATGCTACCTTATCGACTCCGCCGCCATCGCCGCCTTTATCGCCCACAAAGACCCGCAACCGGCGTCAACCGTCACGCCGGATTCGGTGGCGGCGGCGTTAAAAAAGGCCGCAGCGGAGAAACCACTTCACATTCAGGAATGGAATGGCAATATCGCCGATGAGCAATGGCTTGCCGGCGTCGATGCCGCCGAACTTATCGGGACGGTCTGCGGAACGCTCTCCGAGCAGCGCGTGCGCTTCGCGAAGAAGGCCGATTCGTTGTTTCTTTTGCAGCATATCCTCAAAAATGACCGCCAGCGCTTTGACCCGCTGGCGGAATACGTCGCAAGCCTCGTCGCGGCGGTGACGCAGGGCCAGCCGTCCTGACCGGCGAGCGAGGTCGGCCCCCCCGCGGTTCCCTCAAGCCGCGGCGGGGGGGAGGAAGTTTCGCGCCTGCATCTCGCCGAGCCAGAAGGCGAGCGAGGTCTCGGTATCGATGCAATCGCCGAAGCCTGCTTCCCTGATCTTGATGGTGCTGAGGAGTGATGCGGTCGAATGGGTGCGTGAAAACGCGAAATCGGCAAATTGCCAGGATCCGGCGACCATCTCCGCGAGCGAGACCGGCGCGAGGCCATGGCGTGCCACGATCTTCCGCCAGGTCTCGGCGTGGCCGGGCATGACGCGCGCAAGCGGCATCGCTTGTGGCAGGCCGAGCGGCATCCGGAAGGCGCGCGCTGCCACCGGCCAGAGATTTTCCCAGGTCATCACATCGCCGTTGGTGACGTTGAAAGTCTGATTGAACGCCGTCGCGGCACTACCCGCCCAGAAAATCGCGCGCGCGAGAAGGCGGGCGTCGGTCGCCTCGGTCACGCGGGTGCCGGTTCCGGGATAGATCAGCGGCAGGCCGAGTTCGCGGCTGATCGCGGCATAGGCGCCGATGGCGGCGATCATGTTCATCATGCTGCCGACGGCGAAGCCCAAAACCGCCTGCGGGCGGAAGATCGTCCACCCCCAGGCTTTTCCCGCCTGCCGCGCGGCGAGAAAATCCTCCTGTGCCCAATAGAAATTGGACACCTCCAATAACTACGTTTTTGGCAGGAGCGATGCACGCGATTCACGGCGCTGGCGGGGGTGGGGGCGTTTTTGTTTTGCGGGAGTGGTCATTCGAAGCCTGAGCGCGCCGTGCGGTG
>JAKAQU010000004.1 GCA_021819535.1 Pseudomonadota bacterium
TCAACCGGCTCAAGGATTGGCGTGGTATCGCAACTCGCTACGACAAAAAAGCCGCCAACTTCCTGGCCGGCCTCTGTCTCGCCTCCGCAGTCACCTACTGGATGCAATGAGTCCACGCCCTAGTTGTGATAGATGACGTAATGGATGGTGAGATCGATCGTCACCCGCTCCTCCTCGGTGCCGACCGGAAAGGGCGGCAGATCGGCGTCACGAAACAGCCCAACCGCGGCGTTGTCGAGGCGCTGGAAGCCGGATTGGCGCTCGATTTCGACCGATTCGACATGGCCGTCGCGATTGACGACGACGCGGACCTCGTTGATCCCCTGCTCGCCGCGCCGGGCGGCGTCTTCGGGGTAGTATTTGTGCTGCTCGATCCAGTCGGCGAGTTCGTTGCGCCAGTCGGCGCCGAGTTCTTTCGCGGAAATCTTGGCAAACGGGGTGATCGAGGTCGGGCCGAGGGCAGCCGGGCCGAGCGCGAATTTGTTGAGGGACGGCAAGGTGTTGGCGAAGAGCCGCATCGGCGCATAGGCGCTGCCCTTGCGCGCGGTTTGGGCCTGCGGCGCGCTCGCCCGTGGCGCGGCCTCAGGCGGGGTCGGCGTCAGCGGCCGGGCATTCGGCGGCGGCATGACCATCGCCTGCTCGACCGGCTTTTGCGCCGAAGGGGTTGGGGTTTTCGGCGCCGCGGGCGGCGGGATCGCCTCGGCGAGCGGGCTTTCCGCGAGAGCCGTTGCGGATGACGGAGGCGCGGCATTCGCCTGCTCCGGGGGGGGCTGTGATGCTTGGGCGGGGCTCGGCGGCTGCGGTGCTGCCTCCTCTGGCGGCGCCGGTGGCACCGGCGGCACCGGCAAAGCCGGCGCGGCGGCGGCCTCGGGCGGCGGTGACGGCGCGAGCGCGTTTGGTGCCGCCGCCGGGCGCGGCTCCGGATTAGCCTCACGCGTCGGGTTGGGCAGTCGCGGCCCCTGGGTGCTGCCCGACTCGAACACCATCGCCACCCCAGGCGGCGGCAGCGGCTCGGTGGTGGTGCGGTGATAGACCCCGAGCGTGAGCAGCGCCAAAATGGTGAGATGCGCCGCCCCCGACCAGACCAGCGGCGGCGTGAGGCGGGTCTTTTTGCGGCTTTGCCGGCGCGCGGGCAAATCGAGCCCGGCCATCGTGCTCGCCTCCCAGACACGGGAGCGCCACGGCATGCGCGAGGCGACGGGAAAGGCGCGAAATTCACGCGGCATGACGAGCAACCGGGCACAAAACCAATGGGCGCGTGCGCCAAGCGCCGCCCGCGACCCGTCTTTTCACCTTCCGATATAAGCGATCATGAGCAAAAAGCGAACTCGCCGATCAGTGAATTTCTCCCGCGCGGCGCAGCGCCTCACGCAGCGTCGCGGGGGAAAAATCAGCCTCGCGGCAGACATCGAGAATAACCTTCTCGCGCCGGGAGACGAGGTCGATCGCGGCCGGGAGCTTCGTCACCGCCGCAGCCGGGATCACCACCGCGCCATGGCGGTCGGCGTGAATAACGTCGTCATGCCCGGCCTGCATGCCGAAAATATTCACCGGGCCGCCGAAATCGACGATATGGACATGGGCGTGGCTCGGCCCGATGCGCCCACCGATGATCTGAAACCCCGGCGCCAGGGCATCGAGATCGCGGAACGAGCCGCTGGTGACGCAGCCCGCGACGCCGAGCGCCTTGTGGATGGTCGAATTGACCTCGCCCCAGAAGGCGCCATAGCCCGGCCGGTCGTCGAGATCCTGCAACAAAGCGATGGTCGGCAAATCCCCGGCGGCGACATAGTCGTACCACGCCGCGCGCTCGGCAACCTTCCCACGGGGTGGTTCTTTCGCGCGGAGCGTGCCAGTGCGGGCAAGCCCGACGATCGGCGGCAGTTTTTCATCCGCAACCGCCATCGGCTCGACCGTGAACCCGATCGCCCGGCGCTCCGGCACGATCAGTTCGAGCCCGTTGCAGATCGTCGGCGTGTCCCATTGCACGAGTTTTTCGAGATCGGCGCGGGTGAAGGGAAAATCGGCCATCTAGGGTTCCTCAGGCATGAAAAAATGAAAATCCAGGGCGCCGCCCTGGACCCTCCGGGGGCAGTGCCCCCGGACCCACATTCCATTTAGCAGGGTGCAGGGACATTGTCCCTGCCGGGGTCGAGGGGCAGCGCCCCTCGCCTTACTTTCCTACCCCGCTGCGGCCACGGCACGCTTGGCCATCACGGTGATCAAATGGGCGCGATAGGCGGCGCTGCCATGGATATCGCTGTTCAGCCCCTCGGGCGAGACTTTGATTGCAGCGATGGCGTCCGGCGCGAAGGATTTGGCCAGCGCCGCCTCCATGTCGGCGACGCGGAAGACGCCGTTCTGTCCCGCGCCCGTCACCGCGACCCGCACGCCGGCCGGCCCCTTGGCGACGAACACGCCGACCATGGCATAGCGCGAGGCCGGCTGGCGGAATTTTTCATAGGCCGATTTCTCGACCGGCAGCGGAAACTCGACCTCGGTGATGATCTCGTCGGGTTCCAGCGCGGTCGTGAACATGCCCTGGAAGAAATCATCGGCCTTGATCGCGCGCTTGTTGGTTTTGATCGTGGCGCCAAGCGCCAGAACCGCGGCCGGATAGCAAGCGGAAGGGTCGTTATTGGCGAGCGAGCCGCCGATGGTGCCACGATGGCGAACCTGGTTGTCGCCGATCCAGGAGGCGAGTTGCGCGAGACCCGGGATCGCCTTTTTCACCTCCGCCGAGCGGGCGACGGTCGCATGCGTCGTCATCGCGCCGATGCTGAGGGCATTCGCGCTTTGTTTGATGCCGCTCAAGCCGAGCCCGGCGAGATCGACGACGAGAGAGGGCTTGTTGAGCCGCTGCTTGAGCACGGGCAGGAAGGTCTGGCCGCCAGCGACCGCCTTGGCCTCCGGGTCGCCGGCGAGGAGCTTGACCGCATCCGCGACGCTGGCCGGTTTCTGATAGGCGAAATCATACATGTTTTCTGCTCCTATTCCGCGGCCATCTTCGGCCGGTTGGCCGCGATGATCGACCAGATTCTCTCCGCCGTCGCCGGCATGTCGATATGCCGCACGCCGTACTCCTTGAGCGCATCGACCACCGCGTTGATCACCGCCGGCGGGCTGCCGATGGCACCGACCTCGCCGCAGCCCTTCGAGCCGAGCGGGTTGTGGGTGCAAAGCGTGATCTCGGTGCCGACGGTGATATTGGGCAGATTGTCCGCGCGCGGCATGGTGTAGTCCATGAACGAGCCCGAGAGAAGCTGGCCGTTCGCGTCATAGGCGGCACTTTCGAGCAGCGCCTGGCCGATCCCCTGGGCGACCCCGCCTTGCACCTGCCCCTCGACGATCATCGGGTTGATGACGCGGCCGACATCGTCGACGGCGGCGAAATTGACCACTTTCGTGACGCCGGTTTCGGGATCGATCTCGACCTCGCAGACGTGGCAGCCGCCAGGATAGGTGAAGTTTTTCGGGTCGTAAAACGCGGTTTCCTCCAGCCCCGGCTCCAGCTCCTCGATCGGGTAGTTGTGGGGCACGTAGGCGGCGAGCGAGATTTCGGCCAAAGCCTTGCTCTTGTCGGTGCCGGCGACGCGGAAGGCGCCGTCCTTGAACTCGATATCCTCGACCGCGGCCTCCATCAGATGGGCGGCGATGCGCTTGCCCTTGGCGATGATCTTGTCCATCGCCTTGACCATCGCCGAGCCGCCGACGGCGAGTGAGCGGCTGCCATAGGTGCCCATGCCGAAGGGGATTTCGCCGGTATCGCCATGCACGATTTCGACCTGGTCGAGCGCGACACCGAGCTGGTCGGCGACGAGCTGCGCCATCGTCGTCTCATGGCCCTGGCCGTGGCTGTGCGATCCGGTGAAAACGGTGACGCTGCCGGTTGGATGGACGCGGATATTGGCGACCTCATAAAGCCCGGCGCGGGCGCCGAGCGCGCCGGCGACATGGCTCGGCGCGATGCCGCAGGCTTCGAGATAGGTGGAAATGCCGATGCCGCGCAGCTTCCCGCGTCGCGCCGCCTCCGCCCGCCGCGCCGGGAACCCAGCATAATCGGCGGCTTTCAGGGCTTCCGCCAGCGTCATCTCGTGATTGCCGCTGTCGTATTGGAGGGCGACCGGAGTTTGATAGGGATAGGCGTCGGCGGGGATGAAATTCGCGCGCCGGAGGGCGATGCGGTCGATGCCGGTATCGTTGGCGATCGTATCGACCAGGCGTTCGAGCAGAAACGCCGCTTCCGGCCGGCCTGCCCCGCGATAGGCATCGACGGGGACGGTATTGGTGAACACCGCCTTGACCTCGGCATAGATCGCGGGCGTCTTATAGACGCCGGCGAGCAGCGTCGCATAGAGATAGGTCGGCACCGAGGGCGCGAAGGTCGAGAGATAGGCGCCCATATTGGCGAGCGTCGAGACGCGGAGGGCGAGAAAATGCCCGTCCTCGTCGAGCGCCATTTCGGCGTGGCTGACATGATCGCGGCCATGGGCGTCGGACATGAAGCTCTCCGAACGCTCGGCGGTCCATTTCACCGGGCGCTTCAGCTTGCCCGCCGACCAGGTGACGATCGCCTCCTCGGCGTAGTGATAGATTTTGGAGCCGAACCCGCCGCCGACATCGGGGGCGATGACGCGCAGCTTGTGCTCGGGGATGTGGAGCACGAAGGCACCCATCAGGAGGCGGATGACATGCGGGTTCTGGCTGGTGGTGGAAAGCGTGTAATGGCCGGCGATATCGCACTCGCCGAGGGCGGCGCGCGGCTCCATCGCGTTCGGGATCAGGCGGTTATTGGTGAGATCGAGCTTGACCACGTGTTTTGCGCGCGCGAACGCCGCCTCGACCGCGTCCCGATCGCCGATATGCCAGTCATAGCAGATATTCCCCGCGACTTCGTCATGCACGAGGGGGGCGCCCGCGGCGATGGCGGCGCGGATATCGGCGACACCCGGCAGATCCTCGAAATCGATCACCAGCAATTCCGCCGCGTCCTTGGCGGCCATGCGGGTTTCGGCGATGACGACGGCGATCGGGTCGCCGACATGGCGCACCTTGTCGATCGCGAGCACCGGATGCGGCGGCTCGGCCATCGGGCTTCCGTCTTTGCTGTGGATCTGCCAGCCGCAAGGGAGGCCGCCGATCCCGTCCGCCGCCATGTCGGCCCCGGTATAGACGGCGATGACCCCGGGTGCTGCCGCCGCCGCCGAAGTGTCGATGTTGCGGATGCGCGCATGCGGGCGATCTGAGCGGCGGATATAGGCATAAACTTGGCCCGGGCGGTTCATGTCATCGACATAATGGCCGCGCCCGGCCAGGAACCGCCCATCCTCGCGCCGCTTGACCGCGGCTCCGATGCCTTCGAAAGCCATCAAACCCTCCCTCGCGTCAGCGCCGCAACTTTTTGCTGTTATCGCTGCGGCGGAATGATGAAAGCCGATCCTCTCCGCAAGCTCAGGCGTCAAGCCGCCTGTTTCTGGTGCATCAAGGGGAAGGCTGCCGCGATCGCCTTGACGATGTTGTGATAGCCGGTGCAGCGGCAGAGATTGCCTTCCAGCTCCTCGCGGATCTCGGCCTCGCTCAGGCCCTCGGGGTGCTTCTGCACGATATCGATCGCGCTCATCACCATGCCCGGCGTGCAGAAACCGCATTGGAGCGCGTGATGCTCGCGGAACATCGCCTGCATCGGGTGCAGCGTGCCATCCGGCTGGGCCAGGCCCTCGATAGTAGTGACATCGGCGCCATCGGCCTGGAGGGCGAGCATGGTGCAGGATTTCACCGAATCCCCGTTCACATGCACGACGCAGGCGCCGCACTGGCTGGTATCGCAGCCGACATGGGTGCCGGTGAGGCCGAGTTTCTCGCGCAAAAGCTCGACCAGCAAAGTACGCCCTTCGACCTCGGCCGAGACGGCCTTGCCGTTCACCTTGAGCGAAATTTTCGGCATCGTGTTTCCCCTTGCGAATGCGATGAGGCCCGGCTCGCGGGCTATCTTGGCCGCGAGTTTGGCGGCGCGCCCTTGTGGGGTCAAGGGAAACGAGAGGCGGGTTCGCGACAAAGGCGGCGATCAACCCTCTGGCGATCCTCGTTATTTCTTGTCATTCATAGCGCTTCGGCGCGCAGCTCGGCGACCCGGCCGCCGGTCAGGCGCGCGAGTGCCGCGGCACTGGTCCGAAACACCTGATCCGGCGCCCCCGCCGCCGCCCAGAGCGGGTCGAGCGCCATCAAATCGGCATCGATCACCGTCTCAGGTCGCACGAGATGGCCGAGCGGGGCGACACCGCCGATCGCGAACCCGGTCGCCGCGCGCACGAAAGCGGCATCGGCGCGGCCGATCTCGTGGCCGGGAAAAAGGGCGGCGAGCCGCGCCGGATCGACCCGGTTGGCGCCCGAGACGAGCACCAGAAGCGGCTTCTCGCCGAGACGAAAAATCAGCGATTTGACGATTTGCGCGACCGAACAGCCAACCGCCGCTGCGGCTTCGGCGGCAGTGCGGGCGCCGGCGGGGGCGGGCATGATGGTGTCGGGGTGAGATGCGGCAAGCAAGGCCGCGCGCACCCGCGCAACCGACCCCACCGTCTCGGCCGCCTTATCCGCCATCGCTTCCGCCCCCATTGCCTTTGCCGCCGCCGCGGCCGATATCGCCGCCATGCTCGCGCTCTATATTCACTGGCCGTTCTGCCGCGCCAAGTGCCCCTATTGCGATTTCAACAGCCATGTGCGCGATGAGGTTGCGGCCGGCCGCTTCGTGGCCGCCCTCCGCACCGAACTCGCGCATGAAGCGGCGCGGCTCGGCGACCGGGGCCTCGCCTCCATCTTCTTCGGCGGCGGCACGCCGAGCCTGATGGAACCCGCTGGCGTTGCGGCGCTGATCGACGATGCGAGACGGTTTTTTGCGCCGGCGCCCGATCTCGAAATCACTCTCGAGGCCAACCCGACCAGTGTCGAGGCCGGAAAACTCGCGGCCTTTCGCGAAGCCGGCGTCAATCGCCTCTCGCTCGGGGTGCAAAGCCTCGACCCGGCGGCGCTGGCCTGGCTCGGGCGCCGCCATTCGGCCGAGGAGGCGATCGCGGCACTTCGCCTCGGGCGCGAGATTTTTCCGAGGGTGTCTTTCGATCTCATCTATGCCCGCCCCGGCCAGAGCCTTGACGCCTGGCGCCGCGAACTCCGGCAGGCGCTGGCCCTGGCCGCCGATCACCTCTCGCTCTATCAGCTTACCATCGAGCCCGGCACCGCCTTCGAGACCGCTCATCGCCGTGGCGAGATCGCGCTCCCAGAGCCCGAGTTCGCGGCCCGGCTCTATGCCGCGACCGGCGAGGAAGCGGCGCGGTTCGGCTTGTCGGCCTATGAAATCTCGAACTACGCGAGGCCTGGCGCCGAGAGCCGCCACAACCTCGCCTATTGGCGCTATGAGGATTATGCGGGCATCGGCCCCGGGGCGCATGGCCGGCTCTCGCTCGCCGGCGCGCGGATCGCGACGCGGCGCCATCGCGTCCCCGAAATCTGGGCCGAGCATGTCGAACGCGACGGCCATGGCAGCGCGGAAGAGAGTGAGCTTACCGCCCTCGAACAGGCGCGCGAGATGCTGCTGATGGGCTTGCGCCTCAGGGAAGGCATCGATCCCACCCGTTTCCGGCGCGTGACCGGCATCCCGCTCGCTGAGGCCCTCGATCCCGCGACCCTCGCGCGCGCGGAGACCGAGGGATATCTCGCCTGGGACGAGGATGGCACTCTACGCGCCCTGCCGGAGGGGCACCTCAGGCTCGATGCGCTGCTCGCGGCCCTGGTCCGCTGACGTGTTTGTCGGAGGGATTGTGGGGAGAACTATCGCCTTAAAGTCAGGCCAGCGCGTTGTGCCCCCTGCTTCCCATTGGGATCCCCTGCGGGCAGCGCCCCCAGACCCGCATTTCGAAAAGGTTTCCAAAGGCATTGCCTTTGGTGGGGTGCAGGGGCAAAGCCCCTGGTCTTACGACTGATAACACGCCTTCGTCTTTTGACACGCCCTCAGAGCATGATCCGTGTCTGCCGCCCGGGGCGTCACCCTTTCGCGGTGTCGGCCGCGGGAGCCGGGTTGGCGCCGGTGGAGGCCGCGGTCGGCGGCGAAGCCTGTCCCGCCTGGGCCTGGCGGTAGGCTTCGAGCTGATGCTGAGACGGGATCGAATTTTCGACCGCGCCGCTACTGCTCAGAAACTCGATGACGGTTATCCCGAGGGCTGGATCGATCGTCAGCTGCGGATTGAGGAAGGGGGTCTGTGCTCCCGCCCCCGGAGCAGGGGTCGAGGCAGGGTTCGAGGCGGGGCTCGATGCGGGGGCGGCAGAGGCGGGGGCAGCAGGGGCTTGATAGGCAACCGAGCGGGAGGTTGGCACACTCGGCAATCCCGCCGTGTTGACGGAAACTTCGCCGGACATGATGACACCATAGCTGTTTATAGCTGTTTTGCCCCACGGTGTGGGGCGTGTCTAAATTTATCCTAGTATTTGCTAAAAAACCATTAACGGGCGCGGATCATTTCTTTCCGCCCCGGCGTGGCGCACGGGGGCGGGCAGAAATCCGAGATGGGGGCGAATGTCAAGCGGCGTGGCGGAGTGCCGGGTTGCCCTTGAAATCATGCGCGCCGACATGCGCGAGCCGCGTTTGTGTGTCGAGCCAGATACTGCCGCCGAGCTGGCGCCAGCGCCGGCAGAACGTGTAATCCTCGCTGAGATAAGCGTTGCTTTCGGGGTCGATCATGCCATCGAAGAGCGCGTGGTTGAATTCGGTCGCGGCCAGGCCGGTGCTGAAGATATGGGCGCCGCCATAGCGGGTTTCGGGATAGGCCGCGATCATGCGCTCGATGACGTGGCGCTGGATCAGCATGAAGCCGGTGCCGGCATACTCCGCGGTGACGAAATCGCCCTCGCGGGTCAGCGCCGCACCCCGGCACGGCTCGCCGACATAGAACATGGCCGCGGTTTCCGCCGCTTCGCCATTGGCGAGCCGCGCCTCCGCCGCGTGGTCCCAGTGCAGCGCCTTGATCGGATACATCCCGGCCGCAACATCTTTCCCCGCGCGGAGGAGACGCGAGACGCTCTCCGGCGAGAAGACGATATCGGCATCGATGAAGAGCAGGTGTGTCGCCGAAGCCTGGCGCAGGAAATGGCCGACCAGAGTGTTGCGGCTGCGGCTGATCATCGCGTCGTGGCCGAGCAGTGCCAAAGAGAGATCGAACCCGGCGAGAGGCGCCTGCTGCATCAGGGCGACCACCGATTCCATGTAGCCTTGCGTGACGAGCCCCCCGAAACAGGGGGTGGCGAGAAAGAGATGGGTCGGCTTATTCATGTTATCCATGCGTTTTGCATCTTCCACATCGGGTGGGATGGGAAGACTTAGCGGAAAGAGATGAAGAAATTCTTTGCGCGGCGCGCCCGGAACCCGGCCGGTCAGCCCGGGCGCCAATCGAGCCGCTCGGCGAGCCAGCGGCGGAGATCGGCGAGCGCGGGCGGGGTCGAGGCGAGATTGCCAAGACAGATCATCGTCTCCGGCCCGGCGAGAATGCGGGTCGCCTCGATCTTGGCGCTTTGCTGCCAGATTGGGTCGGCGACCAGCTGCCCCGCCGCCCCACGCCAGAGTGACACCATCGCCGGCGGCGTGAGGGCTGGGAGAAGCAGGGCGAAATCCAGGATCGCCGCCGCCGCCGCGCTCCGCCATGCGGCATAGATCGGGCCGGCGGGCGGGGTTCCCCGCATCTGCTCATAAAGTGCCGGCCAATGCGGCACGTCCGGCAGCGCGGGATCGGCGGTGAGTCGCCCATCGGCACCGACCATGCCGAGAGAGAACAGCGGTACCGCGATATTGGCGAGCGCGAGGCGCGTCTCGGCGATATCCGCCCCCTGCACCTGCACCGCATCGACCTCGCCCCGGGCCAGGGCCGCGCGCGCGGCGACCCCTTCGAGGCCGAACACCGGCTCCGGCCGCACCCCGAGCATGTCGATCCCGAGCAGCGCCGGAAGATCGGGGCCGACCGGACGCGCGGCGGCGATGCGCAGCGGCCTCGTGAGCGTGGTGAGATCGACCCCGCTCCGTCCGAGCAGAACCCGCGAGGTGAGGCCGCCCAGCACCGGCACGAAGTGATTGGCCTCGAAATGGCATCGGCTGTCGCCGGCCAGCCAGTCGATGACCGCGACACCGGGGAGGAGGAGCGCGGTCAGCCCGTCGGGGGCGGCGCGGGCGGCGAATTCATTGGCGCCGGCGACGCCATCGGGCCCGCCGCGGGCGAGGCGGTTGATCATCGTCCCGGAAGGTAGCCCTGGCAGCAGCGCGCCGGCGAGATGGGCCGAAATCTGATCGAGCCGGCCGCCGACGGGGCCGGCGACGAGGAGGGTCGCCCCATCGCGGAACGGCTGGTTCGTCAATGCCGCCGCCGCCGGCCCGGCGAATGTCGTGCCGAGCGCCGAGGCCGCGAGGCCCGTGAGCAGCAATCGCCGGCGTGAGAGGCCCGCCTTCTGCCCCGCACCCGCTCGGCGTCGTTCAGGCATCGTAGCTCACGAGGGCGGAGAACGGCATGTCGAGCCGCGCCCGCCCGCCGAGGAAAGAAAGTTCGATCAGCGCTGCCGCCGCCGGCACCATCGCCCCGGCCGTGCGCAGCAGCGTCACCGCCGCCGCCATCGTCCCGCCCGTTGCCAAGAGATCATCGAGCAGCACCACCCGCTGTCCCGGCGCCACCGCGTCTTTCTGGATTTCGAGGCGATCGGTGCCGTATTCGAGGGCGTAATCATGCCCGACCGTGCCGCCGGGGAGCTTGCCGCGCTTGCGCAGCATGATGAACCCGCAGCCGAGTTTGAGCGCGAGCGGCGCGGTCAGCAGAAAGCCGCGGCTTTCGATGCCGGCGAGGAGGTCGGGCTGATAGGCGCGGACGACATTGGCGAGCCGCCCCATCGCCACCTGCCAAGCATCGGGATGCCGCAGCAGGGTCGAGATGTCGTAAAACAAAATTCCGGGCTTGGGAAAATCGGGAATGCCGCGGATATAGTCCTTGAGATCCATGTGAAGCCCGCCTTTGTTCGTTCTCTCGGGTGCTGCGTGCCGCCTTGGCCGCTCCCCTTTGGCCGCCTTCCGCGCGGCGTGTTCCCGACCGGGTATATCCCCCCCGGCCAGCCGCCGGCAACCCGGCGGCAGGCATGGACAGAGCCATCCCGCGCCGGCTAGGGTAGGAGCCCGAGATGGCTCGAAAGCTCACCCACCGGTTTGCCGGCCCGGCCCGGCGGCTCGGCCTGATCGTCGCAGTGCTCGCGGTGGTCGGGCAGGTCGCGTTCGCCGGCATGATGCTGGTGGAAACGACGCGCGCCGCCCTCGGCGGGCAGAGCTTCATCTGCCACGTCGCCGAGGGCGGCACGGCGCCGGCCTCGCATCATCACGGCAATGATTGCGACACCTGCCCGCTCTGCCAGGCTTTCGCCGAGGCGAGCGCGCTTGCGGCACCGTCTTCCGCGCCGGAATTGCCTGCGCCCGCGCTCGCCTGGCAGCGCCGGGGGGCGATGCCGCCGCCCGCCCGCGCCCCGCCCGTGCTTGCCGCGGCCGCCCCCTGGCCGCGCGGCCCGCCCGTCTGAACCGCGCCTGATGTCTCTGCCCCAGCCATGCGCCGGCGGCAGATTTTTCATGCCCGTTTCAGAAAGGTTATCCCGTGCCCCCACTCCGTCCTTCGCGCGCGAGACCGCTCGCCGGCGCGACCCTGCTCTGGTTTCTGAGAGGGATTGCGATCGCCTTTGCCCAGGATGCGGCGACCAACCCGCCCGCCAATACCGCCTGGCAAAGCGGCTATCTGTTCGATTTCAGCACTTTCGGCCCCGATAGCGGCCTCGGCCAGGCGATGGCCAATGCCGGGATCTATCTCAATGGCGGCGAGACCGGGATCCTCGCCGGCAATGTCAGCGGCGGCGCGAAAACGGGTGCGGTGTTCGATAACGATTTCAACCTCGAAGTCGATCTCGACATGAACCGCATCCTGGGCCTTCCCGGTGCCGCCATGCACATCGTCATCGATGACCGCGTCGGCGGCTATTACGGCAAATTCAGCGGCAGCAACACCCTGACGCCGCAGACCTTCGGGCCGAATGAAGTGGCGCAGTTTCAGGAATTCACCTGGGACCAATCGCTGTTCAACGAACACATCCTTTTGCTGATCGGGCGTCAATCGCCGGTGTTGGATTTCAACTCCCTCCCCGTTGCCTGCAATTTCGTCTTCACCAATGCCTGCACCAATTTCACCTCGTTCTTCGTCAACGACAGCGCCGCCATCGCGCCCGCCTCGACCTGGGGGGCGCGGATTTCGATCCACCCGACCGAGGAGACCTATTTCCGCACCGGCATCTACGAGGACGATCCCGATGCCTACAGCCAGGCCTCGAACCTCACCAACAACTGGGGTCTCGGGAATGCGACCGGCGCCTTCGTCCCCGCCGAGATCGGCTACAAAACCGATTTTTCGACCGATCCCTATCCGCGCGTCTATGCGCTCGGCGGGTTTTACGACAACAGCCCCTATCCCGATCCGCTGTTCGACACCGCCGGCCTGCCGCTGCCGCTCTATGGCGGGACGGCGCGGGAGGATCAGGGCCGGGAATCGGTTTACGCGATGTTCCAGCAGATGATCTGGCGCCCCGATCTTTCCGAGACCCGGCGCGGCTTGACCGTTTTCGGCGGCGCCATGTTCGGCTCCAGCCAGTCCGAAATCCGGCAATATTATCAGGCCGGGCTTTCGGATCAGGGGCCGTTTGCCGCGCATCCGCATGATTCGATCAATTTTCTCGCGATGTATCAGGTGTTCAACCAGCGCCTGGTCGAGGATCAGACGCTGCTCGCCGGTCAAGGCGGCTATGGCGGAACCATGAACAAGGGCGAGACCGATTTCGAACTCAACTATCTCTGGCAGATCGGCGCCGGCGTCTCTTTCCAGCCTTTCCTCGAATACATCATCCACCCCGATCAGATCGGCTTTGCCAGCCCCAACCCGCATCTTGCGAATGCGACGACGCTCGGCGTGCAGCTTGCGATCGCGCTCCCGGATTCGCTCGGGTTGCCGGTTTTCGTCCGCAAGAACTGATCCTTTCCTGGAGGAGTCCCGCATCATGACCAAGAAGATCCTTCTCGCCGCCGCCTCGTGCCTGCTTGCGGCAAACCCAGCCTTCGCCCATGCGTTTCTCCGCGCGAGCGAGCCCGCGAGCGAGGTTGCGGTAAAGGCGGCGCCGAAGGAGGTGGTGATCGATTTCACCGAGGAGATCGCGCCGCGTTTTTCCGGCATCACCGTCGAGGACGGCAAGGGTGCCCGGGTCGATGCGGGAGAGATCCACGCCGAAAACAAGGACGGCACGCGCTTCGGCATCGCCCTCAAGCCGCTCGTGCCCGGCGTCTATACCGTCCATTGGCACGCGGTATCGGCGGATGACGGGCACAAGACGGCGGGAAGTTTCCGCTTCACCGTGCTCGCGCCCTGAGGGCGGGCGATGGAGTACGCCGAAGCCGCGGCGGTGATCGCGCGGGTCGTGCAGATTTGCGGCCTGGTCTCGGCTTTGGGGATTTTCGCGTTTCGCCTGCTGATCGTCCCCGGCGAGAGCCGGCCAGACCTCGCGCCGCTCGTCGTGCTGGCGCGCGCGAGCCTCCTTGCCGCACTGGTCGGGACGGCGGCACGGCTGCTTGCCGAGGCGGCGGTCATCGGCGGGGCGGAACGCTTGCGCGAAGCCCTTGCCGCCATGCCCGATATCGTCCGCTACAGCCGTTTTGGGGCGCTCTTGCTGGCCGAGGGGGTGCTGCTCGCGCTCGCCTTGCCAGCTTGGCGCGGGCGCCTCGGGGCCGCGACCGGCGCATTCCTCCTCACGCTCGCCGCCATTCTCGATGCCGGCAGCCTCCATGGCGCGGCGGTGCCGGGCTTGCGCGGGCGCGTGCTATGGGGGGTTGCCAGCCTGCACGTCCTCAGCGCCGGGGTCTGGCTCGGCGGTATTGCCCCGCTCGCGCTGCTGCTGCGTCGGGTTCCGGCCGCGGTTGCGACAACATTCGTCGCGCGATTTTCGCGTCTCGCGGCGATCGCGGTCGCCGTGCTCGCGGTCTCGGCGCTGGCGCAGGGGGCAGCATTGATCGGCAGCGGCGCGATGCTGACGCAAAGCCCCTATGGGCGGCTCATCCTTCTGAAATCGGCGCTGTTTCTCGTGCTGCTCGGCTTTGCCGCGCGCAACCGGCTGCTGCTGCTGCCCGCGCTTCGCGGCGCCAATGGCGAACTTGCCCTGCGCATGCTCCGCCACAACCTGCGCCGAGCGCTGGTGCTCGCGTTCCTCGTTCTGCTGGCCGCGGGCCTTCTCGCGAGCCTTGCGCCAGGATCAGCGCCGCCGCTCCCGGCAGGCGGCAGCGAAGGCGGCGAACAGGCGGCCACTCGCCGCGTTTTCCCCGGCGCGCCATTCGGGATGCCATTGCACACCGATCGCGAAGTTTTTCGCATCCCGCACGCGTATCCCCTCGATGGTGCCGTCGGGGGCCGTCGCCTCGATGACGAAGGCGGAGGCCGGCCGGTCGATCGCCTGCTCATGGACGGAATTCACCATGATCTCGCGTTCGCCGATGATCGCCGCAAGCTCGCCCGAGAGGCGGACGGGATGGCGCGCGGCATAGCGCGCCTCGCGATCGCTCTCATGGCCGAGATGGGTGAGGCGGCCGGGTAAGGTGCTGAGTTTCTGGATCAGCGTGCCGCCGAGAGCGACGTTGAGTTCCTGGATGCCGCGGCAGATGGCGAGCAGCGGCACGCCGGCGGCCAAAGCCGCGCGGGCGAGGGCGAGCGTGGTCGCATCGCGCGCCGGATCATGGGCGTCGGGGGTCAGATCTTCGCCCACGCCGTAACGCCAGGGCTCGACATTGCTCGGGCTGCCATCGAGCAAAACCCCGTCGAGCCGGGGGAGAAGATCGAGCGCCGCCTCGCCGATCGGCGGGATCAGCACCGGCACGCAATCGGCGACCTCGAGCAGCGCCGCGCCGTAGCGTGCCGGCGCGCTGTGATGCACCTGGCCCGAAATTTCGCGGGCGCAGGCCGGAATTCCCACCACCACCGCCATGTCACATTCCTCTTTCCAAACGTGATTTCATAAACCGAGCCGCAGCTTGTGCGAACAAAAGAAACGTCATCGCGCAGAAGAGCGCATTTTCTGCGATATTTATGAAAAAAGATACAAACCAAGCAGCCGGCACCGCCGCCGATACTTAAGGCCGATTTCATTTCCCGCAGAAATAGGCTTTGCGTCGCACCCTGCAATCGCTCTAAATCGTCGCGCCAGCGTCTGCAAGGCTCAGGCCTATCCGGGCGTGGGCCTGGCTATGGCGCGAGGATTTGGGAAGCGAATGCCGATGACCACGACAACGCTTAGTACGTCCACCACCCTTCAGCAAAAGATTTCGGGCGGCAACACGCTCGATACCCTCAATACCGGCACCGTTGATGTCGCGTCTGGCCTCGCCGTTTATGGATTGTATAACAAAGGCACCGGCGATAGCGTCATCAATTACGGGCTCTTGGAAAGCGGGGCGAATATCGGCGGCACCGGCATCGGATTCTACGATGGCGGGACGGTCGTGAATCACGGAACGATTTCGGCGGTCTACGGTGTTTCGATCAGCGATCTTTCGCCGTCCGACGGGGGCGGTGCCTCGGTCACCAATTACGGGACAATCGCTTCCACCCCGGCTACCGGGACGGCCCCCTCCACGGCGGTCAAGGATTTCGGCGTCAAGCTCCAAAACACGACTACCAGCAATTATCTTCGCAATGCCGGCCACATCACTGCCTCCGGCAATGTTACGACCGCCGTCGTCATTGACAATGCCGACGCCGGCACCAACACCATCGTCAACCAGGCCAGTGGGGTCATCCAGGGCGGCACGGGTTCCGGAAGCGGGTTTGTCGGCCGTGGCGTTTATATCGAGGCCGGGGGGGCCACGATCACCAATGCCGGAACCATTTCCGGCTATCACGGGATCGTGGTCAGCGGCGCCGATACCGCCGCGGTCACCGTAACCAATGCCGGCACCATCAAAAGCCCTTACAGCAGTGTCGGGGCGCTTCTGTTCGGTGGCGGCGATGCCTCGCTGATCCTCGATCCCGGGGCGAAGTTCAACGGCTATGTCCTCGCCTCCTCGGGGACGACGAACAGCATCACGCTGGAGACCGGAGCCAGCGCGGGGACGGTTTCGGGCGCGATCGGGCCGGGCGGCGAATATCGCAATTTCCAGACCGTCATCCTCGCCGATAACGCCGATTGGACGCTTTCGGGGGCGGTTGCCTCGGGCGAGACGCTCGTTCTCGGCAATGCCGGCGTGATCGGGCTCGGCGATACTGCGACCAACCCGACCGATTTCGCCGGGACGCTCGAAAACCTCGTCGCCGGCAACACCATCGTTCTCACCAATGATGCCTACAGCGGCACCGACACCGTCTCGCTCGGCGCGGGCAATGTGCTCGACGTGAGTGGCGCCGCCGGCACGCTGGCGAGCCTCCAGCTCAACCCCGCGCAAGCTTACACGGCGAGCGATTTCAGCCTCACCAATGCCGGCGGCAATGAGGCGATCACCAGCAATATTCCCTGTTTCGCGCGCGGGACGCGCCTCCGGACCGCGCGCGGCGAGATCGCGGTTGAGAATCTTCAGCGCGACGACCGCATCCCGACCCTCGATGGCGCGCTCCGGCCGATCATCTGGCTCGGGCGGCGGCGGATCGATCTCACCCGCCATCCGCGCCCCGAGAAAGTGCAGCCGATCCGTATCAAGGCCGGCGCGATCGCCGAGGGTGTGCCAGCGCGCGATCTCGTGGTCTCGCCCGGGCATGGGATTTATCTCGATGGCGTCCTGATCCCGGCCGGGCATCTCGTGAACGGCGTCAGCGTCCTCCGCGAGGCGGCGTCGGTGGTCGAATATTTCCATGTCGAGCTTGACGAACATGCCGTGCTGTTCTCGGAAAACTGTCCGAGCGAGAGCTATCTCGACACCGGCAACCGCGCCGCGTTCGAGGGCACGGGGATGGCGCTCCACCCCGATTTTTCGCCGCGCGCGCCGAAAGCCTGGCAGGAAACCTGTGTCCCCCTGGTTTGGGATGGGCCGGCGTGGCATGCCGCGCGGGGGCGGCTTCGCGCGCGGCTCATCGCCCTCGGCGCGGTCGAGACCGAGGATCCTGATCTTCATCTCCGCCTCGGCGGGCAGCGGATCGAGGCGGCGACGATCGAGCGCGAGGGCGATTTCACCATTTTCGCCTTTCCCGTTCCCGAGCCGGCGAAGATGTTGACGCTCGTCTCCCGCGTCGCGGTCCCCGGCGAGATCCTCCCCGATTGCGCCGATCACCGCCCGCTCGGCGTCGCCCTCCATCGCCTCGTCTTTCGCGGGCGCGGGCGCGCGGCTGAAATCCCGCTCGCGAGCCTGCGCGATGGCTGGCATGCGCTTGAGATGAGCGATGCCGGGCATTGGCGCTGGAGCATGGGCGAGGGTGACATTCCGCTCGCCTGGGCGCGGCCGCCGCATCTCGCCGGTGCCGGGCGGCTTTTGGTCACCGTCAGGGCGAGCGGCCTTCGCTACCTCGCGGCGCCGGGTGGTTCACGCGCGCGCGTCGCCGCCTGAGGGAATAAAAGTTTTTGGTTCTTTTTTCCAAAAAGAACCGCTTTTCTTCCCTCACTTTTCGCCATTTACCTGCGCGATCCAGTCGCCGAGATTATAATGATTACTGATGCGCGCGATTTTGCCGTCGCGAATGGCAAAAAAGGCGCCAGCCGGGAGAGTATAGCGCTGCCCGCTCGCCGGCGCGGTTCCGGGTGGGACGCCTTGGTCGGTCGCGAGATAGGTGCCGTGGACGGTGAATTCCGCCGCCGCCTGCGCGCCATCGGCTGACACCATGACGGTGGTATCCTCGATCCGCTCCTGATAGCAGCGGTTCATGTGATCGAGGAAGCGGGCGAAGGCGTCGCGCCCGATTTCGCGCCCGCCCTGGCTCACATCGTGGATCACGTCGTCGGTGAGGAGAGCGAGGAAACCCGCCATATCACCCCGGTTGAAGGCGTCGTAGTAGCGGCGGATCAGAGCTTCGGTCGCGGTCATGGCGGTCCTTTCGGGATCATTGCGGGCTTGCCTTGCCGGGTCCGGGCTTCGCCCCTATGGTGCGCGCCATCTGACGCCCCGCCCCCGTTTCGTCAATGGAGACCATGTCCGCGCCGAGTTTTCAGGAGCTGATCCTTCGCCTGCATGAGTATTGGTCGCGGCAAGGCTGTCTCATTCTGCAACCTTATGACATGGAGGTCGGCGCCGGCACGTTTCACCCGGCGACGACGCTGCGGGCGCTCGGGGAAAAACCGTGGCGGGCGGCCTATGTCCAGCCTTCGCGCCGGCCGAGCGACGGGCGCTATGGCGAGAACCCAAACCGGCTCCAGCATTATTACCAATATCAGGTGCTGTTGAAGCCGAGCCCGCCCGACCCGCAGGCGCTGCTGCTGGAGAGCTATCGTGCGCTCGGGATCGACCCTAAGCGCCACGATATCCGCTTCGTCGAGGATGATTGGGAGAGCCCGACGCTCGGCGCCTGGGGCCTCGGCTGGGAGGTCTGGTGCGATGGGATGGAGGTGACGCAGTTCACCTATTTCCAGCAGGTCGGCGGCATCGCTTGCGCGCTGCCCAGCGCCGAGCTGACCTATGGGCTCGAGCGTCTGGCGATGTATGTCCAAGGTGTGGAGAACGTCTACGCTCTCGATTTCAACGGCGCCGGTGTTTCTTATGGCGATGTTTTCCTTCGCGCCGAGCGGGATTATTCGCGCCATAATTTCGAACTCGCTGACACTGATATGCTGGCGCGGCATTTCGCCGATGCCGAGGGGGAATGCGCGCGGCTTGCCGAAGCCGGGGTTGCGCAGCCGGCCTATGACCAGTGCATCAAGGCGAGCCATCTCTTCAACCTGCTCGATGCGCGAGGGGTGATCAGCGTTGCCGAGCGCGCCGCCTATATCGGCCGGGTGCGGGCTTTGGCCAAGCTCTCCGCCGAGGCCTGGCTTGCCGGCGAGGGCGGATGATGGCGGAATTTTTTCTGGAGCTATTCAGCGAGGAAATCCCGGCGCGGATGCAGGCGCGCGGGGCCGAGGCGCTGGCGCGTCTCATCGCCGAGGCGCTGGCGCCGCTTTCGCCCGGCATGCCGCAGCTATTCTGGGGGCCGCGGCGGATTGCGCTTGCGGTCGAGGTTCGGGGCGAGGTCGCGGCGCGCGAGATCAGTGAGCGTGGCCCGCGCCGCGGCGCGCCGGAGGCGGCGCTCGCCGGATTCTTGCGCAAACATGGCGCCGCGCGTGAGGAGCTGACGGAAGAGGGCGATTACTGGGTGCTGCGGCGCACCGTCGCCGGCCAGGCCGCCGCGGCGCTGATCGCGGAGGTGCTGCCGCCGCTGCTCTGGCGCTTTCCGTGGCCGAAATCGATGCGCTGGGGTGGGAAAAGCCAGTTCACCTGGGTGCGGCCCTTGCGGCGGATCGTCGCCCTGCTCGATGGCGAGGTGGTGATGTTCGATCTCCGCCAGGGCGAGGATGACGGGCACGGGCTCGCTTCCGGCGGCGAGACCGAGGGGCATCGGTTTCTCGCACCCGGTGCCTTCGCCGTCAGTGGCGCCGCCGACTGGCGGGAGAAACTGCGCGAGCGCCGCGTGATCGCCGATCCGGCCGAGCGGCGGCAGAAAATCGAGGCCGATATCGCGGCGCTGGCCGCGGCGCGCGGGTTGCGGGCGGTTCCCGATGACGGGCTCCTCGATGAAGTCACCGGCCTCGTCGAATGGCCGGTGGCGCTTCTGGGCGCGATCGATGCCCGGTTCATGGAATTGCCACCCGAAGTGCGGCAGGTCTCGATGCGCGTCAACCAGCGCTATTTCGCGCTGATCGCGCAGGACGGAAGGCCAGCCCCCTATTTCGCTTTCATCGCCAATATCGAAGCCGAAGATGGGGGTGCCGCGATCATCGCAGGAAATGAGCGCGTCTTGCGGGCGCGGCTCGCGGATGCCGAGCATTTCTGGAATCTCGACCGGCGCGTGCGGCTGGAAAGCCGGGTGGAAAAGCTCAAATCGGTCGTTTTCCACGCCAAACTCGGCACGCAATACGCGCGCGCCCAAAGGATCGCGCGGCTGGCCGGGCTGATTTTACCTGATCTGATGTCGGAAGATCTCTTGGGCGTGCGTAAAGAATACCCCGAATTGCACAAGGGATACGTCGAACGCGCCGGCCTCCTCGCCAAGGCCGATCTCACCACGGGCATGGTCGGCGAGTTTCCGGAACTGCAAGGCGTGATGGGCTATTACTACGCGCTTCATGACGGCGAACATCGAGACGTGGCCCTGGCCATCCGCGATCATTATTTACCCAAAAGCGGCGCCGATCAGGTTCCACCGATGAATTACGCCACTCGGGCGGTCGCACTCGCCGACCGGATCGACCAGTTAGCGGGGTTTTTCGCGATTGGCGAACGCCCCACCGGCTCCGGCGATCCCTACGCCCTTCGTCGCGCCGCCTTGGGCATCATCCAGATCATTCGGACATTCGACGGTCTTGGGCGTTTTTCCCTACGCGGGGCACTGAACGGGGCTGCGGAAACCTATGGGTTTGCGGTTCCCGTCGATGATATCATCGCCTTTGTTGTCGAGCGGCTGCGGGTTCAACTCCGCACGGAAGGCAAGCGCCATGACGTTCTGGCCGCTGTCTTCGCAGCCTCCGCCGATGACAACATCTCCCGGCTGCTGGAGCGCGCCACCTCCATTTCCAATCTGCTGGCAAGCGACGATGGCGCCAATCTGCTCGTGGCCTATCGTCGCGCTACCAACATTCTCCGCATCGAGAACGAAAAGGATGGCCCGCATACGGGCGAGCCAGACGCGTCCTTGTTCAAGACCGATGAAGAAGCGGCGCTGTTCCGGACATCGCGCCAATTCCAAGGACCAGCAGGGCTGATTGCATCGTATCAATCGGAATATCATCTCGCGCAAATCGCTCGTGGTCTTGCCACGCTCCGCGCCCCGGTGGATGCCTTCTTCGAGAAGGTCACCGTCAACGACCCCGATCCCGCGCTCCGCCGCAACCGGTTGAAGCTTCTTTCACGCATTCGCGATATCATGAACCACTTCGCCGATTTCTCGCTCATCGAAGGGTAACAGGAGAAAAAAATTGTTCTTTTTTGAAAAAAAGAACCAAAAAACTTTTATCCCGTTGGGCAGTGCCGCAGGCACTGCCCGCGCCGAGGAAATCGCCACTCCGAGGGGCCGGAACAAAAGTCTTTTTGCTTCTTTTTCTTCAGAAAAAGAAGGCTCTTTCACTCTATCCTTTACCCCAAAGCGCATAACATCCTTGAGGAGGGCCGCAGCATGACCCAGTGGGTATATAGTTTTGGCGCCGGGCGTAACGAAGGCCGCGCCGGCATGCGCGATCTGCTCGGTGGCAAGGGCGCCAATCTCGCCGAGATGGCGGCGATCGGCCTTCCCGTGCCGCCCGGCTTTACCATCACCACCGAAGTCTGCACCGCGTTCTACAAGAACGATCGCCGCTATCCCGAGGCACTCGTCGAACAGGTGCGTGCCGCCCTCCATCATATCGAGCAGGCGACGGGGCGGATATTCGGCGACAGGCACAAGCCGCTTCTGGTTTCGGTGCGTTCGGGGGCGCGCGTCTCGATGCCGGGGATGATGGATACCGTCCTCAATCTCGGCCTCAATGACGCGACCGTCGAAGGGCTGACCGTGGCCTCCGGCGATGCCCGCTTCGCCTGGGACAGCTATCGCCGCTTCATTCAGATGTACGGCTCGGTGGTGCTCGGCGTCGATCATCACCGCTTCGAGGAGATCATCGAGCACGTGAAGCTCGATGAGGATGTCTCGGAAGATACCGCGCTCACCGCCCAGGACTGGCACCGCGTGGTCACCGCGTACAAGGACATGATCGCCGAGGAGACCAAAAAACCCTTCCCGCAGGATCCCGAGGATCAGCTCTGGGGCGCGATCGGCGCGGTGTTCGGAAGCTGGATGAACCCGCGCGCCATCACCTATCGCCGCCTCCACGACATTCCCGCCGAATGGGGGACAGCGGTGAACGTCCAGGCGATGGTGTTCGGCAACATGGGCAATGATTGCGCGACCGGCGTCTGCTTCACCCGCAACCCCTCGACCGGCGAAAACGTGTTCTACGGCGAATTCCTGGTCAACGCCCAGGGGGAAGACGTCGTCGCCGGCATCCGCACGCCGCAGCCGCTCTCCGAGGCCCAGGCCAAGCCCGACGAGACCAGCATGGAGCGCGCGCTGCCCGGGGCCTACGCCGAATTGCTGAAAGTCCGCGAAACCCTGGAAAAACACTACCAGGACATGCAGGACATCGAATTCACCGTCGAAAAAAACACGCTCTACATGCTGCAGACGCGGAGCGGCAAGCGCACCGCGGCGGCCAGCCTCCGCATCGCCGTCGAGATGGCGCGAGACGGGCTGATCGATGAGAAAGAAGCGGTGCGCCGCGTCAACCCCGCCTCCCTCGACCAGCTTCTGCACCCGACACTCGACCCGAAAGCGGCGCGCCAGCCGCTCGCGAAAGGGTTGCCGGCAAGCCCTGGTGCCGCCGTCGGCGCCGTCGTCTTCAGCGCCGACGAGGCGGAAAGCCGCGCCGCCAAGGGCGAGGCGGTGATCCTGGTGCGCATCGAAACCAGCCCCGAGGACATCCACGGCATGCACGCCGCACGCGGCATTCTTACGACGCGCGGCGGCATGACCAGCCACGCCGCGGTGGTGGCGCGCGGCATGGGCCGGCCATGCGTTGCCGGCGCCGGCGGTATCGCCGTCGATTACGGCGCGCAGACGCTTTCGGCCGGCGGGCGCATGGTGCGCGCGGGTGAGACCATTACCCTCGATGGCAGCACCGGCGAGGTGTTCGCCGGCGCCATGCCGATGATCGAGCCCAAGCTGTCCGGCGATTTCGCGGTGCTGATGGGCTGGGCCGATAAATATCGCCGGCTCAAGGTGCGGACCAACGCCGAAACCCCGCGGGATGCCGAAACCGCGCGCAAATTCGGCGCCGAAGGCATCGGCCTCTGCCGCACCGAGCATATGTTCTTCGACCCCGCGCGGATCGGCGCGGTGCGCCAGATG
>JAKAQU010000244.1 GCA_021819535.1 Pseudomonadota bacterium
GCGAGGGCGTGAAGGCGCTGAAGGAGAAGCGCCTGCCCGAGTTCCGCAAATACGCGAAGTGAATTGGCCTTCGGGCTCCCTCGCGGCGAGGAAGCCCGTCTTCGCTGCCGACGTCTTCGCTGCCGACGTCTTCGCTGCCGACGTCTTCGCTGCCGATCATGCCGATGCTGCGGTCGTGTTCGGCCGCACCGGTCATGCTGCGATTTCGGCGGCTATCTGAAGCGGCCGCAGTGGAACAACACCGACGACGAAGGCCGGTTCGACACTGGCGCCCCCCTCGGGCAAGATCCAGAAATTCCGCCTTCGTGAAATGCTGCGCGCCGGCGAACTCTGAGGTTTTCGCCGCGGGCGCCGGTCAGGCGGCTTGCATCGCTTCGAGGAAGTTTACCACCTCTTCGCGCAATGTTCCCGACTGGCCGGCGAGATCGTCGGCGGCCCGCAGCACCTCCGTCGAGCGGGCACGGGTTTCGCCGGCGGCGCCGCTGACCTCGGCAATGTTTTCCGTCACTTCCCCGGTGCCGCGCGCCGCCTGCTGCACGGCGCGGGCGATTTCCTGCGTCGTCGCCCCCTGCTCCTCGACCGCGGCGGCGATGGCGGCGGCGATTTCATCGAGCCGCTGGATGGTTTCGCTCACCGCGCGGAGGGTGGTGACGGCCGCCTTGGTCTCATCCTGCATGGTCGCGATCTCCGTCGAGATCTCTTCGGTCGCGCGGGCGGTCTGGTTGGCCAGTGATTTCACCTCGTTCGCCACCACCGCGAAGCCGCGCCCGGCCTCACCCGCGCGGGCCGCCTCGATGGTCGCGTTCAGGGCGAGGAGATTGGTGTGCGCCGCGATATCGCTGATCAGGCGGACGACGCCGCCGATGCGGCTGGCCTGGTCGTTCAGGCTGACGACGCAGCGGTCGGTTTCCTCGGCGCGGCGGACCGCCTCGGACGCGATGCGGGCGCTCTCAGCGACACTGCGGCTGATCTCGCTGACGGATGCCGCCAGTTCCTCGGCGCTCGCGGCCACGGCCTGGACATTGCCGGCGGCCTCGCGCGAGGCGCTGGCGACCGCTTCCGCTCGCGTCCCGGTATCGGCGGCGAGGCCGTTCAGGATATTGGCGGCCTCCCGCATCTCGCCGGCCGAGCGGCCGAGGGATGCGGCGATTTCGCCGACCGAGGTCTTGAAGCGCTCGGCAAGCCGCGCCTCGCGTGTCACCGGCACGATGGTCAGCATCGGGCCATAGAAGCGGCCATCGGCACTGGTCAGCGCCGAGGCCTGGATGTCGAGCGCCTCGGCGCCGACGGCAATGCGCTCACGATGGGGCAGCGCCGCCGCGCCATGATTGAGTGCCGCTTCCAGCCCGGGCGTGCGTGCGAAACGGCCGAGGCTCTGGCCGGCCAGAGCCGCGGGGTCGATGCCGAGGGTCTCCGCGATCGGCGCCAGGACGTCGCGTGCCGCCGGGCTCGCATAGGAAATCGCAAGACCGTTCGCGGCGTCGGCGACGAGAACGCTGAGCGGCAATTGATCGAGGGTCTGGCGCTGCAAAAACGCCTGCTCGGCGGTCTCCCGCAACCGTTCCAGTGCCGCCGCCATGCGGCCGATTTCGTCACGCCGGCCGGAATACCCGATGGTCATGCCGGTATCGCCCTCGGCAAGGCGGGTGAGCATGCCGGTCATGGCGCGGATCGGCCGGACGATGGCGCGCGCCGTCAGCGTCGAGGTGACGATGAGGATGACGGTGATGCCGAGCGCGAGCGTCGTCAGAACTCGGCGGAGCCGCGCCCCGGCGCGCACCGCTTCCGCCCGCGCCGCCTCCGCCTCGCGCGTCGCCAGCGCATCGGCGGCGCCGAGGCTGCGGGTGGCCACGACGCTGCTCGCCGCGAGGTCGTGGGCGGCGAACTCTGTCGCGGCAGCGGTTCCGGCGACGATCTCCTCGCTCGCCGCGAGGATCGCGTTCCCGCTCTGCTCCATCGCCGTGAACGCGGCGGCGGCATCTTTGGCGACCCCCTCGTCATGCGCCGCGTGCAAAAGGGCATTGGCGATCTTGTGGTTGAGCAGCATCGATTTCGCCGCCCCCTCGTCGCCGGTGTTCATGTCGAGAATGGCGGCATTGCCGGCATCGATCACCGCCCGCTGATAGCGCGTGAGCCGCGCCTTGTTGCGGTCCGCCGCTTCCGGTGAGAGGTCTTCGAGGTGCATCCGGTCGAGTGTCACCGAGACGAGTTGATTGATCGCGGCAAGCTGCGGGAGGAGGCTCTGGTCGCGGCGGCCGATCAGGTTCTCGCGGGCGGCGAGCGCCTTAGCGATGGCGTTGACATAGGCGGCGCCATCCTTCGCGGCCTTGGAGAGGGCGGTGGTATCGTTGCTCGCGTTCCGTTCCGCGCCGCCGAGGCCGGTTTGGAGCCCATTGGCGAGCGCCGCCAGTTCCTCTTTCGCGGCGGTGATCTGGGGGAGTGTCTGCAAGAGAGAAATGCGCGCGGCGAGCGCATCGAGATCGTGCCGGCGCTGACCCGCCATGTCGATCACCGCCTTGGTGGCGGCGCCCTCGGTGGCCTCGGCATTCAGCTTCTCAAGCCGCGCAAGCCCGGAAAACGTGGAAACCGTGAGCCCGCCGAGCAAGAGGAGGGCGCAGGACGCGGATAGCGCGAGCTTCCGGCCGATCGAAAGGTTCTGCAAGGCCGACATTGTTCCGCTCATCCCCCTACACCAACGAAGGCGGGCAATATATCGTGGGTGGCTTAAGCAAGCGTGAACGCGCGGTTGGCGGCACGCGCGCCCAGTGCCATAAAACCTCTAATGCGCATCCTTCATCATCACCCCGTCTGCCCCTATTCGCGCAAGATCCGCCTTCTGCTTGCCGAAAAGCGGCTCGGTTTTGAACTGCGGCTGGAAAAACCCTGGGAGCGGCGCGAGGAATATCTCGCCCTCAATCCCGCCGGCACGGTGCCGACGCTGGTCGAGGACAATGGTCTCGTCATTCCCGATTCAGCGGTGATCGCCGAATATCTCGATGAAGCCTATCCCGATACCTCGCTGATGGGCCGCACGCTCGCCGAGCGGGTCGAGGTCAGGCGTCTGGTCGCCTGGTTCGATGGCCGCTTCGCCCAGGATGTCACGCGCAATCTCCTTGAGGAAAAACTGCTGAAACGCCTGGCCGGACGCGGCCATCCCGATTCGGCATTGTTGCGGATCGGCTATACCGGCCTTCGTGAGCATCTGCGCTATCTCGGCTGGCTTGCCGAGACGCGGAAATTTCTCGCCGGCAATGTCATCTCGCTCGCCGATTTCGCCGCCGCCGCCCATTTCTCGGCGCTCGATTTCGCCGGCGAGGTGGATTGGAGCCTCTCCGCTCCGGCGCGCGACTGGTATGCCCGCATCAAAAGCCGGCCGAGCTTTCGCGCGCTCCTCGCCGATCGCATCCCCGGCGTCGTGCCGCCGGCGCATTACGCCGATCTCGATTTCTGACCAGTGGAAACGCGTCATGCCAGCGGAAATGTGTGATGAAAGAAAAAACCGAGGAAACCGTCGAAACCCTGCGTGAGCGCTTCCAGGCGCTGCACGAATTCATCCCCGCCGCCGAGCGGGCGTTGTCGCGCGAAATCTGGGGCTATCTCGTCGGCGGCGCCGAAACCGAAACCACGGTCGCGCGCAACCGCGCCGCCCTCGATGCCCTGGCGCTCCGCCCGCGCGTCCTCCGCGATGTCAGTGCGGTGAGCGCGGCATCGGCCTTTCTCGGCCATCATCTCCGCCTGCCGGTGGTACTCGCGCCGGTGGGCTCGCTCGAATCGTTCCACGCCGGGGCGGGGGCCGCGGTTGCGCGCGCGGCGAGCCAGTTTGGCGTGCCTTTTTTGCTCAGTTCGGTCTCCAAACCCAGCCTCGAGGAGGCCGCCAAGGCCGCGGGCGAGGGGCCACGCATTTTTCAACTTTACGTGCGCGGCGACGATTCCTGGATCGATGATCACGTCGTCCGCGCCATCGATGCCGGCTATGATGCCTTCTGTTTCACCGTCGATACCGCGCTTTACAGCCGGCGCGAGCGCGACATCGCCAATCGCTTCGTCAAGCCCTGGCGCGCCAATCCCGACCACGAGGCGATGGCCTTTCAGGCGGGGCTCAACTGGAACCATGTCCGGCGCTTCAAGGAACGCCACGCGATCCCGCTGATGATCAAGGGCATCGCGACCGCCGAGGATGCGGCGCTGGCTGCCGAACTCGGGGTCGAATTCATCTATGTCTCCAACCATGGCGGGCGACAGCTCGATCACGGGCTCGGCGCCATGGCCATGCTGCCGGAGATCGTTGCCGCCGTGCGCGGGCGGGCACGGATCATCGTCGATGGCGGGTTTTCACGCGGCACCGACATCGTCAAGGCGATCGCGCTCGGCGCCGATCTCGTCGGGCTCGGCCGGCTCTATTGCTACGGGCTCGCCGCGGCGGGTGCCGCGGGGATCGTGCGGGTGCTGGAACTGCTGGAGGAGGAGGTGCGGATCGCGCTCGGCCTGATGGGGGTGAGTACGCTTGCCGAACTGCATCCCGGCTTCGTTGCGCCCGCCCCGGCGATGGCCGCGCCACATGTGCATAGCGCCTTTCCGCTGCGCGATTTTCGCCCATGACTTCTCCCATGACAGGGAGCGGACGCCGCGCGCGGCTGCGCGCTCTTCTCGCCGGGAATGCGCCCGTCTTTCCGGCATCCGTCCATGATCCCCTGAGTGTCCGCGTCGCCGGCGATCTCGGTTTCGAGATGGCGATGCTCGCAGGCAGCGTCGCTTCCCTCGCCGTGCTCGGCGCGCCCGATCTCGCGCTGCTGACATTGAGCGAATTGGCCGGCCTCGTGCGCCGCATCAGCCGCGCCGCCGAGATCCCGCTCTTCGTCGATGGTGATCACGGCTACGGCAACGCCCTCAATGTGCGCCGCACGGTCGAGGAGCTGGAGATCGCCGGCGCGGCCGGGCTCTCGATCGAGGATACCGCCCTCCCTGCTCCTTTCGGCGGCGCGCCCGGGTTCATCTCGCGCGAGGAGGGGGTGGAGATCGGAA
>JAKAQU010000245.1 GCA_021819535.1 Pseudomonadota bacterium
CATGGTCCGGGCGAGAATGCCGGGGTGGTTGCGATCGGCGACGGGTTGGCGGCGGTGTTCAAGATGGAGAGCCACAACCACCCGAGCTTCATCGAGCCCTATCAGGGTGCGGCGACCGGGGTCGGCGGCATTCTGCGCGATGTCTTCACGATGGGCGCGCGGCCGATCGCCAATCTGAACGCGCTCCGCTTCGGCGATCCCGCCCACCCGACGACGCGGCGGATCGTCGATGGCGTGGTGCGCGGCATCGGCGGCTATGGCAATTGCGTCGGTGTTCCGACCGTCGGCGGGGAGATCAATTTCCATCCCGCCTTCAACGGCAATCCGCTGGTGAACGCGATGACGGTCGGCATTGCGCCCGCTGATCGCATTTTTCTCAGCGCCGCCGCCGGGGTCGGCAACAAGGTGGTCTATGTCGGCGCCAAGACCGGGCGCGATGGCATCCATGGCGCCACCATGGCGAGCGCGGAATTCGGCGAGGATGCCGAGGAAAAGCGCCCGACGGTGCAGGTCGGTGATCCGTTCACCGAAAAGCTGCTGATCGAGGCCTGTCTCGAATTGATGGCGACCGATGCGATCATCGCCATTCAGGACATGGGGGCGGCCGGGCTCACCAGTTCCTCGGTCGAGATGGCGGGGAAGGGCGGGGTTGGCATCGCGCTCGATCTCGACCACGTGCCCCAGCGCGAGACCGGTATGAGCGCTTATGAGATGATGCTCTCCGAAAGCCAGGAGCGCATGCTGATGGTGCTGCGCCCCGGGCGCGAGGCGATGGCGGCGGAGATTTTCGGCAAATGGGGGCTCGATTTCGCGATCATCGGCGAGATCACTGAAAGCGGGCGGATCGTCGTCTGCCATCAGGGGCGGATCGAGGCCGATATTCCGCTCTCCCCGCTCGCCGACCAGGCGCCGCTCTACCGCCGTCCGACCGCGTTTTTAGCACCCCCCCCCGTGCTCGATCCGGCGACGGTCGCCGATCCCATCGGCATCGGGCCGGCACTCCTTCGCCTCGTCGCCTGCCCCGATCTCTGTTCGCGCGCCTGGGTTTGGAATCAATATGACGCGACCGTCGGCGGCCAGACGGTGAAGCGGCCGGGAGCGGCGGATGCCGCGGTGGTGCGGATCGAGGGGCGTGACCTCGCGCTCGCGCTGACCACCGATTGCACGCCGCGCTATGGCGCCGCCGATCCCCGCGTTGGCGGCGCGCAGGCGGTCGCGGAGGCGTGGCGCAACCTCACCGCGGCCGGGGCGCGACCGCTGGCACTCACCGACAATCTCAATTTCGGCAACCCGGAAAAGCCCGAAATCATGGGCCAGTTCGCCGCCGCCATCGCCGGCATGGCGGAAGCCTGCCGGGCGCTCGATTTCCCGGTGGTGAGCGGCAATGTCAGTCTTTATAACGAAACGGAGGGGCACGCGATCCTGCCGACGCCCGCGATCGGCGGTCTCGGCGTGCTCGACCATGCGGCGCAGGCGATCGGGATCGCGCTGGCGCCGGGGCTCGATCTCGTCGTGATCGGCGAGAGCCGGGGCTGGCTCGGGCAGAGTCTGTGGCTCCGCGAAATCCTCGGCCGCGAGGAGGGGGCGCCGCCGCCGGTCGATCTCGCCGCCGAGCGCCTTGCAGGGGATTTCGTGCGTGCCGAGATCCTCGCCGGCCGTGTCGGCGCTTGCCACGACATCGCCGATGGCGGGCTTCTCGTCGCCGTCGCCGAAATGGCGCTCGCCGGCGAGACCGGGCTTCTGCTCGCGCCACCGCCCGAGACATTGCCCGCGCATGCGTTCTGGTTCGGCGAGGATCAGGGGCGCTATGTTCTTGCCGTCGGCGATGGCGAGGTTCTTCTCGCCGCCGCCGGGAGGGCGGGTGTTCCGGCACGCAAGCTCGGTAAAACCGGCGGGCGGGATTTGACACTGCCGGGTGGGCTCGCCATATCGCTGGAAGAATTGCGGGCGGCGCATGAACGGTTTTTCTCCGCTTTCATGGCGGCGCCGGGCTGAGCGGCTGACACCGAAGAGGCGGCGAGGGGGTTCCCATGGCGATGGCGGTCGGCGAAATCGAGGCCTTGATCAAGGCGGCGCTGCCCGATGCGCGGGTGACGATCGAGGATCTCGCCGGCGATGGCGATCACTACGCTGCGACCGTGGTGAGCGAACGTTTTCGCGGCCTCTCTCGCGTCGCCCAGCATCAGATCGTCTATGCCGCGCTGCGCGGGCGGATGGGCGGCGAGCTTCATGCCCTCGCGCTGCAAACCATGCCCCCCGAATGAGGAGTTTTTCCTGATGACCACCGCCAATCCGGTTTTCGAACGCATCCAGGCCGAGATCGAAGCACATCCCGTCATGCTGTTCATGAAGGGGACGGCGATGTTCCCGCAATGCGGCTTCTCGGCGCGCGTGGTGCAAATTCTAAGCCATCTCGACGTTCCCTTCCACACCGCCAATGTGCTTGAAGACCCGGAATTGCGCGACGGGATCAAGCAATTTTCCAACTGGCCGACGATCCCGCAGCTCTACGTCAAGGGCGAGTTCGTCGGTGGCTCCGACATCGTGACCGAGATGTTCCAATCCGGCGAGCTTTCGACGCTATTCAAGGAAAAGGGTATCCCGCACCAGGAACCGGCCTGACGCCGGGACACGTCTCGGACAAACGGCGCGGGCGGGCGCTCGGCGCGTTCTTCGGGCTTGCCGTCGGGGATGCGATCGGGGCGCCACGCGAGGGCGCTCTCCGCGATAGCGAGCCGCCGCTTGCCGGGATGATCGGTGGCGGGCCGTTCGCGCTGCCACCGGGGGCGTGGACGGATGATACGGCGCTTGCGCTCTGCCTTGCCGATTCACTCCTTGCCAACCCAGCGCTCGACCCCGCCGATCTCTTGGCGCGGTTTCATCGCTGGTGGGAATGGGGCGAAAACAGCGCGACCGGGGTCGGTATCGGCATCGGCCGGACGACGTGGGCAGCACTCGCGCGGTTTCGCGCCGAGGGCCACCTGATCGCCGATGACAGCGCGGCACTGGCGAGCAATGGCGGGATCATGCGGCTCGCCCCGGTCGCGATCCGTTTTCACGCCTCACCCGAGGACGCCGCGCGCCTTGCCCGCGCGCAGAGCCTGCCGACCCATGCCGCGCCGGCCGCACTCGATGCGGCGGAATTGCTCGCCCGAATTCTGGTCGCAGCGATCGGTGGCGCCGGCAAGGCGGCGCTGACGCCGCCCGGGGCGCATCCCGAAGATCCCGGGATCGCGGCGCTGGCGGCGGGGGAGTGGCGCGGCAAGCGGCGGGACGAGGTGATCGCCGATGGCAGCGCGCGGGCCACATTGGAGGCGGCGCTGTGGGCGGTTTGTTCGGCCGATGATTTCGCCGCGGCGGTGCTGCTCGCGGCCAATCTCGGGGGTGATGCCGATACCGCGGCGGCGATCGCCGGGCAGATCGCGGGGGCCGTTTGGGGCGCGTCTGCCATTCCGGAAACTTGGCTGGAAAACCTCGTCAAGGTCGCGCATATCAGGGACCGTGCGGAGCGGCTCTATGAGGCTGCCGGCGGGTCCTGGGCTGTCGGGTGAATCCGGCGGGGATGCGCGGCCGTCTATTGCCGTTCCGGTATTTTGATACGCTTTGAGGAGATTGACGATGGATCCGCGCCACGATCGAGCGATTGGCAGCCTGCTCGGGCTTGCCGCCGGGGATGCGCTCGGCGCGACGATGGAATTCGTGAAACGCGATTCCCGCCCCCCGGTGACCGATCTCATCGGCGGCGGTCCCTTTGGCCTCAAGCCCGGCGAATGGACCGATGACACTGCGATGGCGCTTTGTCTGGCCGAATCGCTGCTGGCGCATCCCGAATTCGACCCCCGCGATCTGATGGAGCGTTTCGTCCGCTGGTGGAAAAAGGGCGAAAACAGCTCGAACGGCACCTGTTTCGACATCGGCAACGCGACCCGCGCCGCGCTCGAGCGCTACCGCAAGAACGGCGACCCGATGGCCGGCTCGGACGATCCGATGAGCGCCGGCAATGGCAGCATCATGCGCCTCGCCCCGGTTGCCATCGCCTGGCATGGCTCGCCCGACCGCGCGGCCGCCATCGCTCGCCGCCAGAGCCAGACCACCCATGCCGCGCAGGCTTGTCTCGATGCGTGTGAATTGCTCGCCCGTGTCCTCGTCGCCGCGATCGGCGGTGCCGGCAAGGCGGCCTTGTTGCAGCCGGCGCGGCCGGGCTGGCTTGCCGAAATCACCCAGATCGCCGCCGGGCGCTGGCGCGACAAGCAGCGGGCGCAGATCCGTGCTTCCGGCTATGTCGTCGATACGCTGGAGGCGGCGTTCTGGTGTGTCGCGCGGTCGGAGGATGCGCGGGCGGCGCTGATCCTTGCCGCCAATCTCGGCCAGGACGCCGATACCGTCGCCGCCGTCACCGGCCAGATCGCCGGCGCGATCTGGGGCGCCTCCGCCCTGCCGCTGGCGTGGCGGGAGAAGCTCGTCGCCGCCGACCGTATCGCCAAGCTTGCCGAGCAGCTTTTCGATGCGGTGAAGTAGAATCTTGAAAATAGCGCTTGCTGGCGCCGGGCGACGATTATACACACAACAACGTTCATCGAAAATTATACGTTGAAAAAAAGTGGTTTATGGATGCGCCGTGCCGGACCCACGCCATCCAAGCCCACGCCATGAGGAGTTCCCCGATGACCAACCCCGCCGCACCCCATCCCGAGACACTCGCCCTCCACGCCGGCTGGCGCGCCGATCCCGCGACCAACGCGGTCGCCGTGCCGATCTATCAGACCACGTCCTACCAGTTCGACAGCACCGAGCACGCCGCCAATCTGTTCGCGCTCAAGGAACTCGGCAATATCTATACCCGCATCATGAACCCGACCGTCGATGTGCTGGAAAAGCGTCTGGCGGCGCTCGAAGGCGGGGTCGCGGCGCTCGCCGTCGCCTCGGGGCAGGCAGCCTCGGCGCTGGCGCTGCAAAATCTCGCCCGCGCCGGCGACAATGTCGTGAGTTCGACCGATAGA
>JAKAQU010000246.1 GCA_021819535.1 Pseudomonadota bacterium
CGATCTAAAGCGAGGGCGGCATGGGGGGCGCCGAAAATGAACGCTTGCTGCGCCTCCCGAAGATTGTTTAGCAACGAGAGCTTCCGTGCGTCTCCCTCCTTCTCGGCAACTTGGCGAGGAACGAGAACGGGCGGGATAAGCTTACGTCGGCGGAGCACGCCTTGCAGATCAAAGCCGTGATCGTTTTTTAGAGTTTCCCAAGTATCAATACCGGACTGCATGACTACAGGAAATGCTTCTTGCCAGGTACCTCCTTCCCAGGTCCATGCCTGAGCGAGGGGTTTTACGCGCTCCACGAATTCCTCTTGTATTAAATATTCATCGCCTTCATCAGCGTATTTTTCCATACATTCGATTTGAATATGCATGCATGAGATTAAATCTTTGAAACTGTCGGATTCATATTTAGCATCTGAGTCTTTATCAAGATATTTCTTATTGATATTATAATTAAAATCATATTTCATATATTTCGGATCAGATGAAAAATTTATCTCTTCAACAGCATCTGAGTAACGTTCTTCATAGTCTCTCCAACAGTTAGAAAATTTTTTATTTATAGATATCTTAAATATATCGCTCGATGAATGATTGTGAAGGTCTATTTCAAAATATAAAGACCACAAACACGCACATAAATCCATAATTTCTGTATTATTTTTCGCTATCGATACAAGTTTTTCGGGTGAGTCCTCACAACGAGACTTCAGATCATCGAAGAGGGAGATAAATTTTATTTCACTTTCGGAATCCGCCTCAGACATGCCCATACCCCTCCTTCGCTACGCATGGCGTCGATCGCTGACGTATCGTCGAGAGATGAGCGTAATCACGCCCTGATGAAACAAGCAATCGCGGGCAGGGATGCGAATGCCGCCAAAATGGCCGGATTTTGTCCCCGCGGGTTTCGGGCATAAAGTGGCGTTTCCGGCCGAGCCGGAGGAAAAACGCGCATTCAGGAGATGTCCGATCATGGCTCTGTCACGCCGCCATCTGCTTGCCTCTGGCGCCGCCCTCGCGGCCGCCCCACTCGCCCGCGCAAGAGCTGCGGACGACACCATCCGCATCGGCGTGCTCACCGATCTCTCCGGCCAGTATCGCGACAATTCCGGCCCGACCTCGGTGCTCGCGGCCGAGCAGGCGGTCGCCGATTTCCGGCCCGAGCAATACGGATTCAAAGTCGAGATCCTCTCCGGCGATCATCGTCAGAAGCCGGACATCGCGTCAGCCCTCGCCCGCCAATGGTACGACCGCGACGGCGTGGATGCGGTTGCCGATCTCAACAATACGGCGGTGGCACTCGCGGTGAACACCGTTTCCACGGAAAAAGACAAGGCGCAGCTCAACACCGGCGCCGCCTCCGGCGATCTCACCGGCAAATATTGCAACCCCAACATGGTGCATTTCGCACCCGATACCTGGTGTTTTTCGCACTCCACGGGGTCGGCAATCCTCAAGCAGGGCGGCGATAGCTGGTTTCTCGTCGTTGCCGACTACACTTTCGGCCATGCGCTCGAGCAGAATATCTCGACCCTGGTCACCGGCGGCGGCGGCAAGGTGCTCGGGGCCGCGCGCTACCCCTTCCCCGGCACCACCGATTTTTCGTCTTTTCTCCTGGAAGCGCAGACCTCCGGCGCCAAGGTGCTCGGCCTTTGCAACACCGGGGGCGATATGGAAAACTGCGTGAAGCAAGCACGCGAATTCGGCCTCGCCAAGCAAGGGATGAAGATCGCGGCCCTGCTCGGCTTCATCACCGAAATCCATTCCATGGGGCTGGAGACGGCGCAGGGGCTTCTGGTCTCGGATACGTTCTATTGGGATACGAACGAGCGCACCCGCGCCTTCACCGAGCGTTTCATCAAGAAATCACCGCATAATTATCCGAGCAGCCTGCATGCGAGCTGCTATGCCGGCGTTACCCATTATATGCGCGCCGTCGCCAAGCTCGGGGTTGCCGGGGCACGCAGCGGGCGCGCTGCGATCGCGGCGATGAAAGAGATTCCAACCGATGATGATTGCTTCGGCCACCAAGAGATCCGCCCCGATGGCCGCTTCATCACGCCGGTCTTTCTGCTGGAGGCAAAAAAACCCTCCGAGAGCAAAATGCCGTGGGATGTTTTCAACATCCTCGCCACCACGCCCGCCGATCAGGCCTTCCGGCCGCTCGCCGAAAAAGCCTGCCCGATGCTGAAGAGCTGAGGGCCGCGCTCAGCCCGGCGCGCCGAAGCCGCCGCCGCCCGGGGTTGCGATCACGAACACGTCACCCGGCGCGAGTTCGGCGCGATCGACGCCGCGGAGGATTTCGCGCCGGCCGTCACCCCGCTCCACCCATTGTCGCCCGGCCGCGCCGTCCTGGCCGCCTTCGAGGCCGAACGGCGCGACCTCGCGGCGCGAGGCGACGATCACCGCCGTCATCGGTGCCAGAAAGCGGATGCGGCGGATCGCGCCGTCGCCGCCGCGATGGCGCCCGGCACCGCCCGAGCCGGTGCGGATCGCAAATTCTTCGAGCCGCACCGGATAACGCAGTTCCAAAACCTCCGCGTCGGTCATGCGGGTATTGGTCATATGCGTCTGCACCGCCGAGGTGCCGTCGAAATCCGGCCCGGCGCCGGTGCCGCCGCAGATCGTCTCGTAGTATTGATATTTCGCATCACCGAACAGGAAATTGTTCATCGTCGCCTGGCTGCAGGCAATCGCGCCGAGCGCGCCGAAGAGCGCATTGCAGGTCGCCTGCGAGACTTCCGTATTGCCGGCAACCACGGCGCGCCCTGGGGACGGGCTGAGGAAACTTCCCGGCGGAATGACGATTTCGATCGGCTTCAGGCAGCCATCATTGAGCGGAATATCGTCGCCGACGAGACAGCGGAAGACATAGAGCACGACGGCGCGGGTCACTGCCGGCGGCGCGTTGAAATTGCCGTCCACCTGCTCTTCGCCGGTAGCGGTGAAATCGACCACCGCCGTCCGCCGCGCGGCATCGATGCGCACCTCAACCGCAAGCGGCGCGCCGCGATCCATCCTATAGGTGAACCGCCCGCCCCGGATACGCGCCAGCACCCGGCGCACGCTCTCCTCGGCGTTGTCCATCACGTGGCGCATATAGGCCGCGACCACGTCCCAGCCATACTGCGCGATCACGCGCTGCAATTCCTGGACGCCGCGGGCGTTGGCCGCGACCTGCGCCTTGATGTCGGCGACGTTGACATCGGGGCTGCGCGCCGGATAGCGCGCTCCGGCCAAAAGGGCGCGGAACTCCGCCTCGCGGAAATGCCCGCCGGCATCATTGCCCTCGACCAGCAGGAAATCATCGATCACCACGCCTTCCTCTTCGAGCGTGGTCGACGCGGGTGGCGTCGAGCCCGGGGTCGCGCCACCGATATCGGCGTGATGGCCGCGCGAGCCGACGAAAAAGCGGATTTCCCGCCCGGCTTCGTCGAAAACCGGGGTGATGACGGTGACATCGGGAAGATGCGTGCCGCCGTTGAAGGGATTGTTGAGCGCAACGACGTCACCCGGCCTCAGCGTCTTGCCGCGCCGCGCCAGCACCGTTCGCACGCTCTCTCCCATGGCGCCGAGATGGACGGGCACATGCGGCGCATTGGCGACCAGGGCGCCGGAGGCGTCGAAAATCGCGCAGGAGAAATCGAGCCGCTCCTTGATGTTCACCGAAAGCGATGTGTTCTGGAGAACAGCGCCGGTCTGCTCGGCGACATTCATGAAAAGATTGTTGAAGAGTTCGAGCAGAACCGGATCGGCACGCTCAGCGCCGGCGGCATGCGCCATCCGCCGGGCCTCGGCACGGCTGAGCAGCAGGTGATTGCGCGCGGTGATCTCGGCCTGCCAGCCGGGCTCGATCACCGTCGTCGCATTGGCCTCCCTGATCAGCGCCGGGCCGCGCAGGCGATCGCCGGCGGCAAGCGCGCTACGTTCATAAACCGGCGCACGATGCCGGGCGCCATGGCTGAAGAGCGCGACCTCGTCGATCGGCGAGGGTGCTCCGGATGCCCGCGGGGCGAGCGTCTCTTCGGCCACCGCCTCGCCCGCGGCAATCGCCTCGATCGCGACCAGCTCGGCGACCAGGGCGCGGCCCGGCGGCGGGGCAAAGCCGAAACGGGCAAGGTGGGCCGCAGCGAAATCCTTCCTCATCGCCGCGAGCGACGAGAAGGAGACGGCGAGTGCCGCCTCGGTATTTTCGATGCGGATATGAACCGAGCGGTTGGCGCGAACGGCGTCACGCGCCGCCCCTTGGGCGAGCAATGCAGCGCAGCCCTGCTCGGCAAGATCGTCCAGCGTCTCTTCGAGGGCGGTCATCGCCGCCTCATCGAGCGGTATTTCCACCGCCTGCTCGCGCATCACCACCTGATCGGCGAGACCCATGCCATAGGCCGAGAGCACGCCGGCGAAGGGGTGCAAAAACACCTGCTCCATGCCGAGCGCATCGGCGACGAGACAGGCATGCTGGCCGCCGGCGCCGCCGAAGCAGGCGAGCGTGAAATGTGTCGCATCATAGCCCTTTTGCACCGAAATCTGCTTGATGGCGTTCGCCATGTTGGCGACCGCGATGGCGACGAAGCCCTCGGCCAGGCTCTCGGCGGTCTGTTCGATTCCGGTTTTGGCGCTCACCTCGGCGGCGAGGGCGGCGAATTTTTCGCGCACGAGATCGGCATCCAGCGGCTGGTCGCCGCCCGCGCCAAAAATCGCCGGGAAATGGCGCGGCTGGATTTTGCCGAGACAGACATTGGCGTCCGTCACCGTGAGCGGCCCGCCATTGCGATAGCAGGCCGGGCCCGGCGCCGCACCCGCCGATGAGGGCCCGACGCGAAGCCGTGCGCCATCGAAATGGAGGATTGATCCGCCGCCGGCGGCGACCGTGTTGATCGCCATCATCGGCGCGCGCATACGCACCCCGGCGATTTCGGTCTCGAAGGCGCGCTCGAAAGCACCGGCATAGAGCGCGACATAGATCGG
>JAKAQU010000247.1 GCA_021819535.1 Pseudomonadota bacterium
TGCAATGGCGATACGCCGATCGCGAGCGCGATCGCCCCGAACCAGAGAGCGGCAAAGAAATCATCGAGGAGATGATTGCGATCATCGGACCAGAACGTCATCTGCCGCTGCGCGTGATGCAGCGCATGCAGCGCATAAAGGGCGTTGAAACGATGGGCGAGGCGATGGCGCCAGTAATCGGCGAAGTCGAGAATGAGCGCGTAGAGGCAAAAAGTCAGCACGGGATGGCCGAACAGCGCCGGCACGACGCGTTCGAGCGCCGGCGTGACATAGCCATGATCGGCGAGAAAGCCGGAAAACGCCGCTTGTACGCGAAAGAATAAAACGAAGGTCACGAGCGGCAAAATACCGACCCGGGCAAGAACGGTGTAAAACACGTCGATCCATTCCGCGCGATGATCGGGCCAGCGTTCGATCGGATAGAGGCGCTCGATCGGCAGGCAGATCGCGAACATCAACGCGACCTGCACCGCGCCATAGACCGCGAACAGCGCCCAGCCATCGGCGAGATCCTCCCATTGCATCAGATGCAGATGCCACAGAAGCGGAATGGCGAAGTGCTCGGCGATCCAGCCGGCGATGGTATCGAGCGGGTCGCTCATGAATGCGTCCCCTTCGCCTCGGCGAGCACGCGCGGCAGATGGTCGTGGGTGTTGAGCCAGATGCCGTGCGGCGAGCGGCCGACTTCGATGATGTCGTATTTGCCGCTCCCGGGATCGAGCACGGCGACGCTATGGGCGAAACGGCGCGTTACCCAAAGCTTGCCATCGGGCGCGAAATCGAGATCGTCCGGCCCGCCGGGGAGTGAAATTTCCCGCTGCACGACAAGTGTTTTGGCGTCGAGCACGGCAATCGTGCTATCCACCCGGTTGCTGACATAAAGCGTCTTGCCGTCGGGGGAGAGAAAGAGGTTATGCGCCCCGCGGCCGGTCACGATGCGGCGTTCGATCGCGCCCGTGCCCGGATCGACGACGGCAAGACCGTTATTCCCCATGATTGCAACGACGACGCGCCCATCGAGCCAGAGCACGCCCGCCGGCGTATCACCGACATCGATCTGCCAACGGATTTGCCCGGTTTCGGTCGCGATCGCAGCTAGCTGGTTGGATTGTTGCAGGGTGACGAAGGCCGTCTTCGAATCCGGGGAAAAATTGATGTGGCTCGGGAGCGATGCCAGCGCGAGCCGGACGCGGAGATGATAGCTATCGGCGTCGTAGAGATCGACCCGGTTGCGTGCAAGCTCCGTGACCAAGAGGGTCTTGCCGTCGGGGCTGAATTGCAACTGATAGGGGTCGGACATCGGCATCCGCCGCGCGATCTCGCCGCGGACGGGGTCGAAAAAGATGATCTCATTGCCGACGGTATCGCCGATCAGAAGAAAACGGTGATCAGGTGTGAGCGCCATGTGATGCGGCTCGCGCAACACCGGCACACGGCGGATTTCCTGCATCGTCGCGACATCGATCAAACTGATCGCCGCCGCTCCGGAATCGATCACGAAAGCGAGGCCATCGGCGCGCGCGACCGTTGCCGCGAGCAGGAAAAAGGCGAAGAAAAAGCCCGATTTCCATAGGGCTCTGCCCGCTCGGAAGGAATCGGATGAAAGTTTTTTTGCTTCTTTTTTTTCAAAAAAAGAAGAGTCTTGCGTGTTTTTTTTCATTTTTGTCGACTCCCTACACGTCGAGATTGGCCACCTTGAGCGCGTTGCCAACGATGAATTCGCGCCGTGGCTCGACGATATCGCCCATCAGCGTGCTGAACACTTCCGCCGCCTCCTCGCCGCTGCTGACCCGCACCTGCAAGAGCGTGCGCGTTGCCGGATCGAGCGTGGTTTTCCACAGCTGATCGGGGTTCATCTCGCCGAGGCCTTTGAAGCGCTGAATGGAAAGTCCGCGCCGGCCCTCGGCGAGGATGCGCTCGAAGGTACTCTGCGGGCCGGGCATGTCGCGGCCGTCCTTTTCGAGGTCGAGCCGCGCCGGCGCGCCGAAGGCAGCCTTGAGCCGTTCGCCGCGTTCGGCGAGCCAACGCGCCTCGGCACTCTTGAGCGCGGTCGCATCGAGCGCATGACGTTCGGTGACACCGCGCACGGTGCGCCCGAACACCAGCCCGCCGCCATCGGGTGCCACCACCCAGCCGCGTTCATTGGCGAGCGAGATGGCATCGAGGCGGGCGGCGAAATCCTGTGCGCGCGCCGCGTTCTGCCCCCCTTCCGGCGACATGACACCGGCGATGGCCGCTTGTTCGAGGAGGGAGGCCGGGGCGATGGCATGGCTGAGGCGCGTGAGACGGTGGCTCGCCTCGCGCAGAAACGCGACCTCTTCGGCCAATTCCGTGCCCTCGAACACGCGGCCGTCGGCATAGGAAAGCCGCGCCCCGGCGAGCGCCTTGTCGATCAGAAATTGCTCGAGCGCCGCATCATCCTTGAGATAGCGCTCGTCATTGCCGCGCTTGGCGCGATAGAGGGGCGGCTGGGCGATGTAGAGATGGCCGCGCTCGATCAGCTCCGGCATCTGGCGGAAGAAGAACGTGAGCAGAAGTGTGCGGATATGCGATCCATCGACATCGGCGTCGGTCATGATGACGATGCGATGATAGCGGAGCTTGCTGATATCGAAGCCGCCTTGGTCGGGATCGCTGCGCCCGATGCCGGTGCCGAGTGCGGTGATCAGCGTGCCGACCTCGGCCGAGGACAGCATGCGATCGAAACGCGCGCGCTCGACATTGAGGATTTTCCCTTTCAGCGGCAAAATCGCTTGGAATTTGCGATCCCGCCCCTGCTTCGCCGACCCGCCCGCGCTATCGCCCTCGACGATGAAGATTTCCGCTTTGGCGGGATCGCGTTCCTGGCAATCGGCGAGTTTGCCCGGCAGGGTCGAGACATCCAATACGCCTTTGCGCCGTGTCAGCTCGCGCGCCTTGCGCGCCGCCTCGCGCGCCGCCGCCGCATCCATCACCTTCTGGATGATGCCGCGCGCTTCCTTGGGGTGGGTCTCGAACCAGTGCGCGATCGCATCCGCCGCGACGACTTGGACCACCGGCTGGACCTCGGAGCTGACCAGCTTGTCCTTGGTCTGGGAGGAGAATTTGGGGTCCGGCACCTTGACCGAGAGCACCGCCGTCAGCCCTTCGCGCATATCCTCGCCGGCCAGGGCGAGATTTTCCTTCTTGCCCATGGATTCGGCGTATTTGGTGACGACGCGGGTGAGGGCCGCGCGAAATCCGGCGAGATGGGTGCCGCCGTCGCGTTGCGGGATATTGTTGGTGAAGCAGAGCACCGTCTCATGGAAACTATCGTTCCAGGTGAGGGCGAACTCGACCTTGATGCCGTTTGCCGTGTCCGGCGCGTGATGGCTGATCGGCGGGGTGAATACCGGCGTCTTGGCGCGATCGAGCCAGGCGACGAACGCGGTAAGGCCGCCCTCGTAATGAAAATGCGCGCTTTGCGGAGGCGTATGGCGCTCGTCGCGCAACGTGATGACGATGCCGGAGTTGAGGAAGGCGAGTTCGCGCAGCCGGCGTTCGAGAAGCGCGTAATCGAACTCTGTATTGGTGAAAACCTCGGGGTCGGGTTTGTAGGTGACCTCGGTCCCGACCGGCGCGTCGGAGGGGCCGATTTCGGCAAGCGGCGCCTCCGCCTCGCCGCGGCGGAAGCGGATGAAATATTCCCGCCCGTCGCGCCAGATACGTACCTCCATCCATTCTGAGAGCGCATTGACCACGGCGGCGCCGACACCATGGAGACCGCCCGAGACCTTATACGAATTCTGATTGAACTTGCCCCCGGCATGAAGCCGCGTCAGCACCACCTCGGCCGCCGAAATACCCTCCTCGGGGTGGATGTCGATCGGGATGCCGCGGCCATCGTCGCGCACCGTGACGCTGCCATCGCCATTCAGCGTCACGTTCACCTGATGCGCGAAACCGGCCTGCGCCTCGTCCATGGCGTTGTCGATGATTTCGGAGGCGGTGTGGTGCAGGCCGGAGCCGTCATCGGTATCGCCGATATACATCCCCGGACGCTTGCGCACGGCCTCGAGCCCGCGGAGCACCGAAATCGAAGAAGCGTCGTAAAGCTCGGCTTCAGGCAGCGAGGCGGCGGGTTTGGTCATGCCGGCGAAATACTCCATGGCGATCAGGAAGCTGGTCTCTCCTTATAGACCGCGCAAGGCGTAAAACCCAGAGGGATGGGAGGGAAGGGCGGGAGAGCGAGGGGGGAAGCCGCTTTTTTTCAGAGCGGTGGGAGAGGATCGCTGCTGGCATCGGCCGCCCGCCGAAAGGCGGGATCGGTCGCGAGCTTGCCGCCGCCGCAACGCCAGCCGGTGGCAAGGTCCGCGAGCGGGAGGAATGTCTCGCGATCGGTCGCGGTCAGCAGAATCTGTGCCGGGAGAGCCGCGATCGCGGCGAGGAGGGCGCGGCGTCGGTCGGCATCGAGATGCACCATGGGCTCGTCGAGCAGCAGGACGGGTGCGAAGCCTCGCGTTTCCGCAACCAGCGCGGCATGGCCGAGAATGACGCCGATCAGGATCGCCTTCTGCTCGCCGGTGCTCGCCTGGGCTGCCGGCAGATGGCGCGCGGCGTCGGAGAGGGCGAAATCGGCGCGGTGGGCGCCGATCCCCGTCTGTCCGCTCGCGCGATCGATGCCGCGCGAGGCGTAAAGCCGCGTGCGCAGCCAGGCCTCGACCGCGAGCGCCGGCGCCTCGGCCAACTCGGCCGCGATCGGGCAGAGAAGGTCGAGGCGTGCCGGCGGAAACCCGGCCGGTGTCACGTCCCCGAGGGCGCGGTTGAGCCGCCGCACGACACTGACGCGCGCCGCGGTGACGGCGACCGCATGGCGGGCGATCGCATCCTCGATCGCCGTGAGCCAGGCGGGATCGGCGCGCCCGCCGCGGAACAGCCGGGCGCGAGCGGCGAGCGCGCGTTCCTGGGCGGCGAGTTCGTGGCAGATCG
>JAKAQU010000248.1 GCA_021819535.1 Pseudomonadota bacterium
TCCGATCTCGCCCTCCAGCGCACCGCGCCGCGCGGATAACCCTCAGGCCGCGGGGACGAGCGAGAGCGAAACCGGTCGCGCAGGCGTGATCCGCGGCAGATCGCCGCCGGCGGCGAGCGCCAGCACCATGGCGGCGGGATTGGCGCCGAGGGCCTCCGTGAGCCCGGCATAGCTGGTGGTGAGGCGGGGATTGATTTCCAATACCACCGGCCCCGCCGCGGTCGCGATGAGATCGACGCCGACATGGCCGAATAGGCCCGGGAGCGCACGGGCGATGGCGGCGGCGAGCGGCGCGTAGTGGTCGCGCTTCTCCTCCGCGCCGCCGACGACGAAGCCGCGATAGCGGAATTCCCCCCCTCGCGCGTCAATGATCTGCCGGTTGCAGGCGAGCAGCACCGCCGAGCCGCCACGGCAGAGGAGGGAGAGGCTTTCCGGCGCGCCGGGAAGAAAGGGCTGGAGGATGAGGCCCGGCGCGCGGCGCACGGCGGCGAGGGCGGCGGCGGGATCGGTGAAAAACCGCACCCCCTCGGCGCCGGCGCCGTCATCGGGCTTGACGATCCAGCCCGCGGCAGAAGATTGCGGCTCGCGCCCCGGTGCCCAGCAGGGAACGGCGGGGATGGCGTGCGCGCTGAGATGGGCTGCGGTTCCCGATTTGCTGGCGCAGAGCCGCACCAAATCCGGGGGCGTTGCGAGCAGCGTCTTCCCCGCCGCCATATCCGAAAGACGCGCGAGAATCCCCCCGCTTTCCGGCGCGATCGGCCAGACCGCATCCGCCGCCGCGATCTCCGCCGCCCACACATCCCAGGGCGATTGCGCGCCGACGGCAACGATGCGCCCGGGAATGCCGGTCGGGTCCAGTCTCGCATCGCGGCTCACGCTGAGTTCGACGCCGGCGATGGCCGCGAGATCGGCGAGGAGGGCCCGCAGCATCATCTCCCCTTCGCGACATAGGCCGGGCGGGATGGGGGTGCCGGCGAAGCCGCCGCCGGTCACATACTCCGCGACGAAAATCCGCATCACCCGCCCGGCGGAAAGATTTCCCGGTCAGATTTCGCGAGATCGTCGAACGCCTTGAGGCGCGCGAGCAGCGCCGGCATGGCGGCGAGCGGGATCATGTTCGGACCATCGCTCGGCGCGTGATCGGGGTCGGGATGGGTTTCGATGAACAAAGCCGCGACCCCGACCGCGAGGGCGGCGCGGGCGAGGATGGGGGCGAAGCGGCGCTCGCCGCCCGAGGCATGGCCCGCGCCACCCGGCAATTGCACCGAGTGCGTCGCATCGAACACCACCGGATAGCCGGTCTCGGCCATGATCGGGAGCGCCCGGAAATCGCTCACCAGCATGTTGTAGCCGAAACTCGCGCCGCGCTCGGTGAGCAGGATGCGCTGATTGCCGGTGCTCGCGATCTTGGCGGCGACATTGGCCATGTCCCAGGGCGCGAGGAACTGGCCTTTTTTCACGTTGATCGCGGCCCCCGTCGCGCCGGCGGCGAGCAGAAGATCGGTCTGGCGGCAGAGAAAGGCCGGGATCTGCAAGACATCGACCGCCACCGCGACCGCCGCGCATTGCCCGGCATCATGGACATCGGTGAGCACGGGGATGCCGAACCGCGCCCGCACCTCGGCGAGGATGTCGAGCCCCGCCGCCATGCCGACGCCGCGCGCGGCATTGACGCTGGTGCGGTTCGCCTTGTCGAAACTGCTTTTGTAGATCAGCGGAATGCCGAGCGCGCCGGTCATCGCGACCAGTGCCGCGGCGACATCCATCGCGTGCGCGCGGCTCTCGATCTGGCAGGGCCCGGCGATCAGCGTGAAAGGGAGGTGGTTGCCGATTGCGAGCGCGCCGACGGCAACACTCCTCTCTGCGGCGGATGGCGCCATCATGCTTTCCTCAGACGAGCCGCGCCTGCCGGAGGGAGGCGGCGATGAAATCGGCGAAGAGCGGGTGCGGCGCGAACGGCTTCGATTTCAGCTCGGGATGGAATTGCACGCCGATGAACCAGGGATGGTCGGGGTATTCGACAATTTCCGGCAGGATACCGTTGGGGGAGAGGCCGGAAAAGCGGAGCCCGGCGCGCTCCAAGACCTCGCGGTAATCGATATTGACCTCGTAGCGATGGCGATGGCGCTCGGAAATCTCGGCCGCCCCGCCATAAGCCGCGCGCGCGAGCGACCCCTCGGCGAGCCGGGCCGGATAGGCGCCGAGCCGCATCGTGCCGCCGAGCGCGCTCTCGGCGCTGCGCCGCTCGACGGCGTTGCCGCGCTGCCATTCGGTGAGAAGGCCGACCACCGGCTCGGCACAGGGGCCGAACTCGCTCGATGACGCCTCGGGCAGGCCGGCGAGATGCCGCGCCGCCTCGATCACCGCCATTTGCATACCGAAACAGATCCCGAGGAACGGCACCCTTCGCTCCCGCGCGAAACGCACCGCGGCGATCTTGCCCGCGGTTCCGCGTTCGCCGAAACCGCCGGGGACCAGGATGCCATGCACGCCCTCGAGCCGCATCACCGCGTCGGGCTGCTCGAAAATCTCGCTATCCATCCAATCGAGTTCGACCTTCACCCGATTGGCGATCCCGCCATGGATGAGGGCCTCGGCGAGGGATTTATAGCTGTCGAGCAGCGTCATGTATTTGCCGACGACGGCGATGCGCACCACCCCCTCGGGCGCGCGGATGGCGGCGACGATGTCGTGCCAGCGCGAAAGATCAGGGGAAGCCGCGTGCGCGAGGCCGAAATGGCGCAAGACCTCGCGATCCATGCCCTCCTCGTGATAGCTGAGGGGGGCCGCGTAAATGGTATCTACATCGAGGGCCGCGATCACGGCATCGGGGCGGACATTGCAGAAAAGGGCGATCTTGCGCCGCTCATTGTCCGGAATCGGCCGCTCGCAACGGCAGAGCAGCATATGCGGCTGGATGCCGACATTGAGCAGTTCCTTGACCGAATGCTGTGTCGGCTTGGTCTTCAACTCCCCGGCCGAGCGGATATAGGGCACCAGCGTCAGATGGACGAACATCGAGCGCTCAGGCCCCAATTCGTTGCCGAGCTGGCGGATCGCCTCCAGAAACGGCAGGCTCTCGATATCGCCGACGGTGCCGCCGATTTCGACGAGAACGAAATCGAGCCCGTCGGTTTCGCGGAGAACCGCCTCCTTGATCGCGTCCGTGATATGCGGGATCACCTGCACGGTCGCGCCGAGATAATCGCCGCGGCGTTCGCGCGCGATCACCTCGGCATAAATGCGCCCGGTGGTGGCATTGTCGGCGCGGGTCGCGGCAACCCCGGTGAAGCGTTCGTAATGGCCGAGATCGAGATCGGTCTCCGCGCCGTCATCGGTGACGAAAACCTCGCCGTGCTGATAGGGGCTCATCGTCCCCGGATCGACATTGAGATAGGGGTCGAGCTTCCTCAGCCTGACCGAATAGCCGCGCGCCTGAAGCAAGGCGCCGAGCGCCGCCGAGGCGATGCCTTTGCCGAGCGAGGACACCACGCCGCCGGTGATGAACACGAACCGCGTCATGGAGGGTCAGTCTAGACCATCCACGCGCGGGACGGAAACCGGTTTTGGCATCGATTTTGGCTCAGTTGGTCGGCGCGTGCGGCGGGGCCGGCTTGGCGGGCGCAACCGGGCTCGCGGCGCCCGCGGGGGATGCCGGGGCGGGGGAGGCCGGCGCGGGGGAGGCCGGGGCGGGAGAGGCCGGCGCGGCAACCGACGGAAGTTCGAGCAGATTGCGGCCGCCATTGCTGGCGCCGCGATCGAGGAGCGCGAGCGCGAGGGCGAGACCCATGAACAGAACCGCGAGCACCGCCGTCGTCCGCGTGAGCAGATTGGCCGTGCCGCGCCCGCTCATCAGCCCGCCCATGCCTTGCGAGGAGCCGATGCCGAGCCCGCCGCCCTCGCTCCTCTGGATCAGCACGATCCCGATCAGGGCGACGGCGACGAAAAGATGGAAAACGGTCAGAACGGTGGTCATCGACGATCCTCGTGCGGGCGCGGCGCGTTCTAGCCCCTGCCGGGCGCCCTGCCAAGCGCCGGCGCGGCGTCCGCGATCGCGAGGAAATCGCCGGCAACGAGGCTGGCGCCGCCGACCAGCGCGCCGCCGACCTCGGGCAGCGTGAGCACGGCGCCGGCATTGCCGGGCTTGACCGAGCCGCCATAAAGGATCGGAACCGCATCCGCCGCACCGCCGAAGCGGGCGCGAAGAGCGGCACGGATCGCGCCATGCATGGCAACGATCTCGTCCGGCGTCGGCGTGCGCCCACTGCCGATCGCCCAGACCGGCTCGTAGGCGACGATCCCCGCCGGGTCGGTCGCGAAATCATCGGGGAGAGAGGCTGCGAGCTGTCCGAGCACCACCGCCTCCGCCCTGCCCTCGGCGCGCGCGCCCTCCCCCTCGCCGACGCAGACGATCGGCCGCAGCCCCGCCCCGCGCGCCGCCACGGCCTTGGCACAGACGGCGGCGTCGCTCTCGCCATGATCGGCGCGGCGCTCGGAATGGCCGAGAATGACATGGCTCGCGCCAGCCTCGCGCAACATCACCGCCGCGATATCCCCGGTATGGGCGCCAGCCGGGCGCGCATGGCAATCCTGCCCGCCGAGCGCAATGCCAGGGAGCGCCGCGGCCAGCGGGGCGATCAGGGTCGCCGGCGGGCAAAGCACGAGATCGCAAGCGAGCGACGCGACCCGGGCATAAACCTCGCGCGCCATCGCTTCGACCAGTGCCAAGTTGCCATTCATCTTCCAGTTGCCGATGACGATCTGGCGCATGTTTGTTTTATTCTCCCGATGATTTCTTCTTTTTCTGAAGAAAAAGAAGCAAAAAGACTTTTGTTCCGGTCCCTCGGAGTGGTTACTTCCTCGGAGCGGGCAGTGCCTACGGCACTGCCCAACGAATAAAAGTTTTTTGGTT
>JAKAQU010000249.1 GCA_021819535.1 Pseudomonadota bacterium
GGTGCGGCTGCTCGCGCCGGGCGTGCCGGCGGTCGAAATCCTGCATCGCCACCCGCGCTTCCAGTTGCGCCTGCGCGTGACCCCCGATCCGCAGCGCGACGTGTTTTTGGTCGAGGCGACGCTGAGCGGCGATCCCGCGCTGCAGCTCTATACGCTGCTCTCGCCGCGGCTCGGCGCCACCGGCGAGGGCAATGTCGCCGAAATCCGGCGCTATCGCGGCCGAAAAGTGCTCTGGGCCGAACAGGGACCGTATGGTCTCGCCCTCCTCGCCGCCGATGCGCGCCAGCGTGACGCGATCGGCGCGGCCAGCGCCGGCTATGTCGGCGCAAGCGACGGCTGGCAGGATTTCGCCGCGCACGGGAGGCTGACCTGGCGCCATGAGCGGGCGGGGCCGGGCAACGTCGCCCTGGTCGCGGCCTTGCCGCGCGAGGTGGTGCTGGCGCTCGGCTTCGCCGCCACCAAGCAGGCGGCGGCGACGCTTGCCGTCTCCAGCCTGCTGGAGCCCTTCACCTCGGTGCTGCTGCGCCAGATCGCAGACTGGCAAGCCTGGTACGCCGGCGCCAACCGCCGCAACCCGATCCGCTGGGAGGCGCCGGAGGGGCTGCGCGCGCAGTTCCTGACCTCGACCATGGTGCTGCGCAGCCATCTGGATAAAACCTATCCGGGGGCGATGGTGGCGAGCCTCTCCATCCCCTGGGGCGATCGCGGCTCTGAGCGCGGCGGCTATCACCTGGTCTGGCCGCGCGACCTCGTGCAATGCGCGACCGCACTCCTCGCCCTCGGCGCGGAGGAGGAAGCCCGCAACGCGCTCCGCTATCTGATCGCGACCCAGCGCGAGGATGGCCATTGGGAGCAGAACCAGTGGCTCGGTGGGCGGCCCTATTGGCAGGGGCGACAGCTCGATCAGACCGCGTGCCCGGTGATCCTGGCCGTGCTGCTCGCCGAACGCGATGCCCTCGGCGGCACCGAGGTGGGCGAGATGATCGCCGCCGCCCTCGGCTATCTGCTGCGCACCGGGCCGGTCAGCGAGCAGGATCGCTGGGAGGAGAGTGCTGGGATCACCCCCTACACGCTCGCCTGCGCGATCGCCGCCCTGGTCGCGGGGGCGGCGTTCCTGCCACTCCGGCTGCGCTGGCTCGCGCTGATCGTCGCGGATTTCTGGAACGCCGAAATCGAGCGCTGGCTGGTCGTGCGTGGCGGCCGGCTGGCCGAACAGGCGGGCATCGCCGCGCATTACGTGCATCTCGCGCCGGCGGCGATCCTGAGAACGCCGGCGGCGCTCGCGGATCCGATCCCGCTCCACAACCAGCCGGAGCCGCGCGCGCTGCCGGCGGCCGAACTCGTCTCACTCGATTTCCTGATGCTGGTGCGCCTCGGGCTGCGGCGCGCCGACGATCCCCTGATCACCGATAGCGTGAAGCTCGCCGACGCCTTATTGAAGACCGATACGCCCTCGGGCCCGGCCTGGCACCGCTATACCGGCGATGGCTACGGCGAGACCGAAACCGGCGCGCCCTTCACCGGCGCCGGGCGCGGCCGGGCCTGGCCGCTGCTCGCCGGTGAGCGCGGCCAATACGAACTCGCCGCCGGGCGCGATCCGCTAGCACTCCTGGAAACGATGGCGGCGATGGCCGGCAAGGGCGGCATGATCCCCGAACAGGTCTGGGACGCCGAGGCGATCCCGCGCCGCTATCTGTTCCCCGGCCGGCCGACCGGCTCTGCGACACCGCTCGCCTGGGCGCACGCGGAATTCGTCAAGCTGGTGATCTCGCGCCATGCCGGGCGGGCGGTGGATGCACCGGGCGCGGTCGCCAGGCGCTATCGCGCGCGGCAACGGCCGGGGGCGCGCAGCGTCTGGACGCCGTGGGCGCCGATCGCACGCATGGGCGCGGGGACGCGGCTGGTGGTGGTGCTCGATCGGCCGGCGCGTGTGCGCTGGTCGGCCGGCGCCGTCAGCGGTGAGCGGCGGACCCTGCGCGCCGGATTCGGGCTGCACGCTGCGGTGCTGCGGACCGAGGCGGTGGCGGCGGGACAGTGGCTGAGCCTCTCCTGGCAAACCGAGGACGGCGCCGAGGAAGCGGCGCGGGTGCTGGCGGAGCGATAACCCCTCGCGCCCGATCTAGTGTGGTGGTTCAGAAGTCCGCCACCATTTGACGCCAACAACGGCGCGGACTTCTGAACCATAAACCACACTAGAATCAATGATTTGCTAGTGTCCATGTCGATTCCGAAGTCCGTAACGTGCCGATCCAGAGGGTGACGGACTTCGGAATCGGGACACTAGGCGGCGATGAGGAGGAGCAGCGAGCGGCCGGCCACGTCGAGCCAACCCGATTGGTATCCGCGCCGCCCTGGTGCGGCGGTATCGAGCACCACCCGCCAGCCGCGCCCCATGGGTTGTGTCTGCCCGGGGGGTGTCGGAAGCCGCACGGAGGCCGGGGCGGAGCCGGCATGGACCACGAGCAGCGCCGGGCCGGGCGTCGCGGCGAAGACCGCGACCAGCGTGCGCCGCTCGGGCTCGTGCCACAGCGCCGCGGTCATCGGGTTCCCCTCGGCGGTGAGCCAGGCGACATCCTCGTCCCGCACGGGCGATGCGGCACGCGCGAAACCGCAAGCCGCGCGCAGCCGCAAAAGCCGCCGGGTGAACCGCAGCAGCGCGCGGTCCATCCCCGTCCAGTCGAACCAGGACAGCGCATTGTCCTGCGCATAGGCGTTGTTGTTGCCGCCCTGGCTGCGTCCGCACTCATCGCCCATGGCGAGCAGCGGCGTGCCACGCGAGAGCATGAGAGAAGCGAGCAGCGCCCGCTGATCGCTCGCGCGTGCGGAGCGGAGCGCGGGATCCTCGGCCGGGCCCTCGACGCCATGGTTCCAGGACCAGTTCGCGTGAGTGCCGTCGCGCCCGGCTTCGCCATTGGCCTCGTTATGCTTGTCGGCGTAGGAGACCAGATCGGCGAGCGTGAACCCGTCATGCGCGGCGATGAAATTGACCGAGCGGGTCAATGCCCGATGCCGCGGCGCGAGGAGATCGGCCGAGCCGCAAAGGGCGGTTGCGAAGGCGCCGAGCTGGCCCGGATCACCGCGCCAGAACCGGCGCAAATTGTCGCGATAGCGATCGTTCCATTCCCCCCAATCGGGCGGGAAGGCCCCGAGACGATAGCCTTCCGGTGTGGCATCCCACGGCTCGGCGATGCGCGCGCGGGCGCGGAGCCAGGGATCCTGTTCGATCGCGGCGAGGAGCGGGGCGGAGGGATCGAATCCCGTCGCGCGGCGGCCGAGCACGGTCGCGAGATCGAAGCGAAACCCGTCTACTCCAGCGCGCAGCACCCAGGCGCGGAGGGAATCCATCGCCAGCCGCACGCCGGCGGGCCGATCGAGCGCCAGCGTGTTACGGCAGCCGGTGTCGTCCTGGTATCGTGACGGATCGGCCGGATCGAGCCGATAATAGGTCGCATTGTCGATGCCGCGCAGCGACAATACCGGGCCGGTTTCATCATATTCGCCGGTATGGTTGAGCACGATATCGACCAGCACCGCTATTCCGGCCGCGTGCAGCGCATCCACCGCCGTGCGTATGTCAGCGAAGCCGCCGGGGGCGAGGCGCGGATCGGGGGCGGCGAAGGTCACCGGATTATAGCCCCAGGCATCGCTGAGCCCGAGCGGCGGCAGATGTGGCGCCTCGATCCGCGGTGTCGGCGGCATCAGTTCCACCGAAGCGACGCCGAGGCGCCTGAGATAGGCGATCGCCGCGGGATGGGCGAGGCCGGCGAAGCTGCCGCGGAGCGGTGCTGGGATGTCGGGATGGCGCCGGGTGAAGGCGCCGACATTGAGTTCGTAGATCGCCCCGCCATCCCAGGCGAAGCACCGGGCCGGCGGCGGCGGCGGGTCGTCCTCGACGATCGCTTTCGGCAGGATGGCGCCGCTGTCGCCCCCGCCGGCGAGGAGTGCCGGGTGAAGCCGGAACGGGCGATCGAAGCGGCTCGCGAACGGATCCGCCAATAGCTTGTCCGTCTCGAACCGATGCCCGCGCGCGGGATCGGCCGGCCCCGCGACGCGCAGCCCATAGCGGGTGCCGGGGCCGAGCCCGGCGATATGGCCGTGAAACACATCGCCGCTACGCGCCGGCAGGCGAATGCGCTCGACCTCGCGCTCACCCTCGAAGCGGCAGAAGAACACCGCCTCGGCATGAGCCGAGAACACTGCGACGTTGAGGCCCGCCGCCTCGGCCCGCACGCCGAGCGGCTCCGGCCGACCCTCAGTGACGCGTGGTGAGGCCATTGCCGATCCCACAGAGCCGAGGGTGACGCGTCTCAGCTACATTTCGACCAGCCGCAATGAAAGCAGGAAAGACAGCCCGCTTCCTTGACCAGTCCCGGCTGGCTGCATTTCGGGCAGACCGGGCCGATCAGCCCCTGGCGGGGGGCGGGGGGATCGTCGGCCATGGCGAGGGTTTCGCTCAAGAGCGGCAGGTCGAGAAATCCGGTCGCGATCATGTGCCGTTCGATGACATCGCCGATCGCCGCGACCAGCGAGGGCACATAGCGGCCATTCTGCCAATGCCCGCCGCGCGGATCGAAAACCTGCTTCAACTCCTCGGCGACGAAGCCGACCTCGCCGCCGCGGCGGAACACCGCGCTGATCATCCGCGTCAGCGCGACCACCCAGGCATAATGTTCGAGATTCTTGGAGTTGACGAAGACCTCGAATGGCCGGCGCCGACCATCCTGCTCGATATCGTTGATGGTGACGTAAAGCGCATGTTCGCTGTCCGGCCAGCGAAGTTTATAGGTCGCGCCGGTGAGTTTTTCCGCGCGCAACAAAAGCTCTCCCGCCGCCGGCGCCGGCTGCGCACTCGCCGCCGGTTTCACCTCGAGCACCGAGCCGGTGATGGCGTTCGGGCGATAGGTGGTG
>JAKAQU010000250.1 GCA_021819535.1 Pseudomonadota bacterium
CGCGCATCCCCTATGACGAGGCCCTGCTCGCCTTCGGCTCCGACAAACCCGATCTCCGCAACCCTTTGCGGATAAAGGATGTGAGTGCGGCGTTCGCGGGCTCGGGGTTTGGCCTGTTCGCCAAGATCGTCGCCACCGGCGGTATCGTCCGTGCCATCGCGGCGCCGGGCGTGGCGGCGCGACCGCGTTCATTCTACGACAAATTGAACGAATGGGCACGCGCCGAGGGGGCGGGCGGGCTCGGCTATCTGATCTTCGACGCGGAGGGCGCAAAAGGGCCGATCGCACGCAATCTTGAGCCGGAGAGGGCGGCCGCGATCCAGGCGCTCTGTGGCGCAGCCCCCGGAGACGCGGTATTTTTTGCCTCTGGCCCGCGCGCCGAGACGGAAAAATTCGCCGGCCTCGTGCGCACGAAGCTCGGCCAGGAACTCGATATTTGCGAGAAAAACGCCTTTCGCTTCTGCTGGATCACCGATTTCCCGATGTACGAACGCAACGAAGAGACCGGAGAGATCGATTTCAGCCACAACCCGTTCAGCATGCCGCAAGGCGGGCTCGCGGCGCTGGAAAGCCAGGATCCGCTGACCATCAAGGCTTATCAATATGATATCGTCTGCAATGGCATCGAATTGTCTTCCGGCGCGATCCGCAACCATCGTGCCGACATCATGCTCAAGGCCTTCGCCATCGCGGGCTACGGCGCGGATGTGGTGGAAGCGCGGTTCGGCGGCATGCTCAACGCCTTCCGCTATGGCGCGCCGCCGCATGGCGGGGCGGCGCCGGGGATCGACCGCATCGTCATGCTGCTCGCCGACGAGCCCAATATCCGCGAGGTGATCCTGTTTCCGCTCAATCAGCAGGGCGAAGATCTAATGATGGGGGCACCGGCCGAGGTGGCGCCGGCGCGGCTTCGTGAATTGTCGCTCAGGCTTGATCTGCCGCCGCGCAAGCAGGACGTTTGAAGGGTTTCGCGCCGTGGTGGCTAGCGAAGGCGCCAAGGCACACCTAATGTCACCGGATTACCAGCGGAGTGCCACGCGCATGAAACCATGGCTTCTGGCCGGCTTGGCCGCATTCTGCCTGACCAAGCCGCCCCCGGCTGGCGCCGAGCCGCCCGCAGCCCCGATCCGCGCGGCCGATAATCCGGCGGCCCATCTCGGCGAGCCATCGGCGGCGAAGATCGCCAATGGCCTTGCCGCCCATCGCGCTTTTTATAAGCTCACCCTCGATGACACCCGCGCGAGCGAGGTGATCGCGGCGACCGGCACGATGAGCTACGAAGTCATGGATGCCTGTGATGGCTGGGCGGTGCAGCAGCGTCTCGACATGACGGTGACCAACCGCGACACGCAGGATGTGCGGATGGTGTCGGATTACGCGACCTGGGAATCGAAAGACGGGCTGCGCATGCGGTTTCGCATGCGCCAGACCACCGATGCCGCGACCACCGAAGTCACCTCCGGCGAGGCGTCACTCGATCACCCCGGCGGCAGCGGCGAGGTTCGCTACGTCCTGCCCAAAGTCAATGTACAGAAACTTCCCGCCGGCACGCTGTTTCCGATGTGGCACACGGCGACCATCATCGCGAGCGCCGAACAGGGGAAGAAAGTGCTCACCCTGCCGCTGTTCGACGGCACATCCGATACCGGTGCGCAAGATACCTCGGTCGTGATCACGTCGTGGCACAAGCCCGAACCCTTCCGCTTCGCCCCCCTCGCCGCCCTGCCGAGCGGCGACGTTCACGTCGCCTTCTTCGACCGCACGCCGGATGCCTCCGAGCCGGATTACGAGGTCGGCATGCATTATTGGGAAAACGGGGTCGCCGATCATCTGCGCATGGATTTCGGCGATTTCGTGATGCAGGGCAAGCTCGACGAATTCAAGCTCGCGCCGCCGCATCATTGCTGAGCCAGGCCAGGGGCTGAGCCGCGCCTGGGCTTGCAGGGTCTTTCCGGGCGTGGTTACGTTTCTCCCGTGATAAGCAAACCGGGAGGCCCAGGATGATCAAGGTCAGCGTGTTCTACCCACACGGCGAAAACAAGCGTTTCGACATGAACTATTACTGCGCCAAGCATATCCCGATGGTGCAGCAGAAACTCGGCGCCGCCCTCAAGAAGACGGAGATCGACGAGGGTCTCGCCGGCGGCGCGCCGGGAGCGCCCGCCCCTTTCGTCGGCGCCGCCCATCTCTATTTCGATAGCGTGGACGCGTTCCAGGCGGCATTTCACCCGCACGGCCAGGAGATCATGGCCGATGTCCCGAATTACACCGACATCGCGCCGGTGCTGCAAATCAGCGCGATCCGTTCCTGATGGAAGAAACCGGCCCGAACGCGACGCAATGGCGGAACTGGAACGAAATTTCCGGCCCGAAATGGGTGCGCGCGGCGGCGGCGATGGAGACGCGGCTCGCGCCGGTCAATGATCTCCTGCTCGCCCACGCCGCGCCCCGCGCCGGTAATGCGGTGTTCGAAATCGGCTGCGGCACCGGGGCCACCACGCTCCGGCTTGCCGATGCCGTCGGGCCGGATGGCCACGTGCTCGGGGTCGATATTTCGGCGCCGATGCTGGCCCTCGCCCAGGCACGGATCACGGAGGCGCGGGCGGCCCAGGTGCGGCTCCTCGAAGCCGATGCGCAAACCCACGCCTTTCCCCCCGCCGCCTTCGATCTCGTGCTCTCGCGTTTCGGCGTGATGTTTTTTGCCGATCCCGTGGCCGCCTTCCGCAACATCGCTTCCGCCCTCAAACCCGCGGCACGGCTTTGCTTTGCCGCCTGGGCCGGGATCGAGGCCAATCCCCATTGGCAGGCCCCCCATGCCATAGCCCTTCGCCATCTCGGCCCGCCCAAGCCTCGCCCGCCGCGCGCGCCCGGCCCGCTCGCCTTCAGCGACGCCGATTACGTGCGCGACATTCTGGCCGAGGCCGGGTTCGCGGACATCGCCATCCGTGCCGAGCCGGTCGTGCTCGCCGGAAAATCGGCCGCCGAGGAGGCGGAGCTTGCCCTGCAATTCGGCCCTTCTGGCGCGCTGGTCGAAGAAAAACGCCCGGATGACGATCTCCGGGCGACCCTCCGGCGCGAGATGGAGATGGCGTTCGCGCGCTTTCCCGCCGCCCCCGAAGGAGGGGGCCTCGCGCTCCCCGCCACTATCCTGCTCGCCCAAGCCCGCCTTTCCTGAAGAGCGCCCCAATTCTTGAAGAGCGCCCCGATCCGGCGCATATCGGGGCACGAAAGGAGGGGTGCCGACACCCATGAACGACGACACCGCATCTGCCAAACCGAGCCAGGACAGCGCGACGGCGCCTGGCGAGGAGCGACATGATTTCAGCGCCGAGGTCGGGCGGCTGCTCGATCTCGTCGTGCATGCGCTCTATTCCGAGCGCGAGATTTTTCTCCGCGAACTGGTCGCCAACGCCGCCGATGCGCTCGATCGCCGCCGTTTCGAAGCGCTGACCGAGCCCACGCTCGCGTTACCCGATGGCGCCAAAATCCGTATCCTGCCCGACAAGCCCGGCCGCCAGTTGACGCTTTCCGACGACGGCATCGGCATGACCCGCGACGAGTTGGTCACCCATCTCGGCACCATCGCCCGCTCCGGCACGCGCGCCTTCAGCACCGCGATCGCCCAGGCGAAGCCCGAGGAGCGGCCCAATCTGATCGGCCAGTTCGGTGTCGGCTTCTATTCCGCGTTCATGGTCGCAGAGCGCGTCGAGGTGATTTCGCGCCATGCCGGCAGCGATCACGCCTGGCGCTGGCATTCGGCGGGACAGGGGGAATTCGCCCTCGCCCCGGCGACACGCGAGGCGCCGGGGACCGACGTCATCCTTCATCTCAAGGCCGATGCCGAGGAATTCCTCGATCCGGTACGCCTCGAAGCGATCGTGCGCAAATGGGCCGATCACATCACCTGGCCGGTCACCATCGCCCGCGACGGCAAGGATCTGCCCGCCAACGAAGGCACCGCGCTGTGGCGGAAGCCCAAGGCCGAAATCGCGGAATCCTCCTATACCGAATTCTATCGCCATCTCGGCCATCTCTTCGATGCGCCCTGGGCGACGCTGCATTGGAAGGCCGAGGGGGCGCTCGAATTTCATGCCCTCCTCTTCATCCCGACGATGCGCCCCTTCGCCGTGGTCGAGGAAGAGCGGCGTTCGCGGGTCCGGCTTCATGTGCGGCGCATGTTCATCACCGACGAGGCTGAATTGCTGCCGAGCTGGCTCCGCTTCGTGCAAGGCGTCGTCGATACCGAGGATCTGCCGCTCAACGTCTCGCGCGAGATGCTGCAAACGACCCCGGTGCTCGGCCGCATCCGGAAGGCGCTCACCAATCGCGTGCTCACGGAACTCAAAACCCGCGCCAAAGAGGAGGGATACGAGAAATTCTGGGAGAATTTCGGCCCGATCCTCAAAGAGGGGCTATGGGAAGATAGCACGCATCAGAAGGACATCCTCTCCCTCGCCCGTTTCCGCTCGACTGCGGGTGAGGAATGGACCTCGATCGCCGATTACATCGCCCGCATGAAGCCGGAGCAGGAGGCGATTTACGTCATCGCCGGGGAAAATATTGCAGCACTCCGCCAGGCGCCGCTTCTTGAGGGGTTTCGTGCCCGCGGCGTCGAAGTGCTGCTGCTCGCTGATTCGATCGATGCTTTCTGGCCCGATCGCTCTGATAGTTTCGAGGACAAGCCGATCCGCAACGCCGCCCGAAGCGGCGATGATCTCGCGAAACTCCCCCTCCTGGACGAGAGCGCGCCGGCGGCGGCCGATGTCTCGGGATTGTGCCGCGCCTTCAAGACCGCGCTCGGCGATGCGGTCGCAGACGTGCGGGCCTCCGAGCGGCTGGTGGAAAGCGCGGTTGCGCTGGTGCCGGGGATGGCCGGCGGCGATCTCTTCCGCGAGCGGCTGATGCGC
>JAKAQU010000251.1 GCA_021819535.1 Pseudomonadota bacterium
TTTTTCCTTCACTTCTCCGCCAGTGCCGCAAACACATCGCCCGAAGATGCGCGGCCGAGAATATGGGCGCGATGCCAGAGGGCGTAGAATAGCAGATTCCAGGCCGCTGGCCCCTCGTTCCGTCCGGCGGCGGCGCGGAACAGGGCGCGCACGCGTTCGGGGTCGGCGATTTCGGCGATGCACGGTCTTTCGGCGACCAGTGTGCCGAGGCGTTCGCCGTCTTCGGCGATCCAGGCGCCGATCGGCACGGTGAAACCCTGTTTGCGGGCAAATGGCCGCGCCGCCGGCTGGTGGTGGGCGAGCCATTGCCGGAGCAGGTATTTTCCCATGCCGTCACGGACCTTGAGCCGGTCGGGCAGGCGAAAGACGGCCTCGGCGATGCCACGGTCGAGAAACGGGGTGCGGCCCTCGACGCCATGCGCCATCAGGCAGCGATCGAGTTTGAGGAGGAGGTCGTTCGGCAGCCATTCGGCGATGTCGCTCGCCTGGGCCGCCATCAGCCGGGTGCGGCCGGGGAGGGTTGCCGCGGCCTCGGCGGCGGCGATGCCGTCGCGCCAGGCGCCCCCGCGTTTGCGCAAGATGCCGGGCAGGCGGTCGAACACCCCGCGCCCGTGCATCACCCGCCCGCCGAGGAACCAGGGACGCATGGCGCTGCGATAGCGGCCGTAGCCGGCGAATATCTCATCCCCGCCCTCGCCCGAGAGCACGACTTTGACCGCATCGCGCGCCGCGCGGGCCAGGAACCAGGTCGGGATGATGGCGAAATCGGCGGCCGGATCGTCCATCGCGGCGACGATTTCGGGGAGATGGCGCCAGACCATGGCGCGCGAAATCACCATCGTCTCGTGCCGTGCCCGAGAGGCGTGGGCGAGCGATGCCGCCGCCTCGCGCTCATCGGCCGCGCCCGGCACGTCGAAACCGGCGGTGAAGGCGAGGACCGGTGCCGTGTTCAGGCGCGCCATCAGGGTGAGGAGGACAGCGCTATCGATCCCGCCCGAGAGAAACAGGCCGTAGGGCACGTCGCTCCGCTGGTGCAGCGCAACGCTTTCTTCGAGCGCGGCGTCGAGCCGGGCGAGTGCCGCCTCTTCGCCGATATCCTCCGCGCGGCCCTCGGGCAGGGCGGCGAGACGCCGGCGCTCGATCACATGGCCATCGGCGACGACCAGGGTTTCTCCTGGCAGGACGCGGGTGATGCCGGGAAAAATGGTCGCAGCACCGGTGGTGAATTGGAGTTGCAGCAATTCCTCGCGAATATCGGGGGCGATGTCGCGCGGAACGATGCCGGCTTCGAGGAGTGCCCGCGGCTCGGAGGCGAAGGCCAGCCCCTCCGGCCCCTGCGCGACATAGAGCGGCTTGATGCCGAAGGGATCGCGGGCGAGGACGAGGCGGCGGGCCGCGCGATCGTGGAGCGCGATCGCGTACATCCCGCGTAAGTCGGTGACGAAGCCGAGCCCGTTCTGCTGCCAGAGATGGAGCGGCGGCTCGCAATCGCTCGCGGTCGCGAACCGTGCCGGCGGCTGGCCGCGGCCAAGGGCTTCGCGCAACTCGCGGTAATTATAGATCTCGCCATTGGCGATGAGTGCCGCGGCACCGGCGTGGAGCGGCTGGCGACCGCCGTCTAGATCGATGATGGCGAGCCGCGTCTGCATGAGGCCGACCCGCCCGCCGATCTCCTGGCCCATGCCGTCCGGGCCGCGATGGGCGAGGGACGCGGCGAGAGCGGCGAGACGCGCGGGCTCCGGTGCTGCCGCTTCCGCAACCGGCGCCAATCCGGCGATGCCGCACATCAGCGCCGACCCGGTCGAAGGAGGCGCGCTGCGGAGAGGAAGAGACGGAAGCGAAGCCCTTGCATGTCTGCTCCATCCCCTATTTTCGCCGCCAAGGCCAGGGGGTGCTTGTCGCGCCCGGCGCCGGCGCCCATGTTTCGGCGCATGACGAAGCTTGCCGAACTTTCCGATCGCGGCGTGATCGCGCTCGAAGGTGCTGATCGTGTCGCCTTCCTCCAGGGGCTGGTCTCCAACGACGTCGCCGAGGTGAAGCCGGGGCGGGCGGTGTTCGCCGCCCTGCTGACGCCGCAGGGCCGCTTCCTCGCCGATTTCCTGATTTTCTCCGATGGCGAGCGGCTTTGGCTCGATGGCGCGCGCGCCGGGATCGCCGATCTCATCCGCCGCCTCGGGCGCTATCGCCTGCGCATGGCGGTGACATTGGCCGAGGCGGGGCCGGCATGGCGCGTCTATGCCGCCTGGGATGGCCCACCCCCGCGAGACGTGCCGCAGGACGCGCTGGCCGCGCCCGATCCCCGCCATGCGCGGGCCGGGACGCGCATCCTGAGTCCGACGCCGCTCACGGCCAATGCCGACGCCGAGGCGTTCGATCGGCATCGGCTATGTCTCGGCCTTCCCGACGGGCGGCGCGATCTGGAGGCGGAAAAAACCCTCCTCCTCGAAGCGCGCTATGACGAACTGAACGCCATTTCCTGGACCAAGGGCTGCTACATGGGGCAGGAATTGACCGCCCGCACCCGCTATCGGGGCCTCGTCAAGCGCCGCCTGATCCCGGTCGCCGTCGAAGGGCCATTGCCGCCGCCGGGCACCGCGATCCTCGCCGATGGCGCGGAAATCGGCACTCTCCGCAGCGGGCGCGATGGTTTCGCCCTCGCGCTGCTTCCGAACCCGTTGCCCGCCGCTGGCCCCTTCACCTGCGCCGAAAGCCGCCTCACTCCGCGCGCCGATCCCGCCTGAGGGCCGGGCGCTCCGGCGGTTTCAGAGGCTCAGGCCTTTTCGACCTGGCTGTATTCGAGATCGACCGGGGTTGCGCGGCCGAAGATCGAGACGCTGACCTTGACCCGCCCTTTCTCTTCGTCCACCTCCTCGACCGTGCCGTTGAAGCTGGTGAACGGCCCGTCGGCGACGCGGACATTTTCCCCGACCTCGAACAAAACCGCCGGGCGCGGATGCTCGACCCCCTCTTTGGTCTGGTTCATCACCCGCTCGGCCTCGGCATCGCTGATCGGGCTCGGGCGCTGCCGCCCACCGAGGAAGCCCGTCACCTTCGGGGTGTTCTTGACCAGATGCCAGGCATCATCCGTGAGATCCATCTGGACGAGGACGTAACCCGGGAAGAACTTCCGCTCGGCATTCACCTTCTGGCCGCGCCGGAGTTCGATCACCTCCTCGGACGGGACGAGAATGTCGCCGAACTGATCGGCGAGCCCCTTCTGCGCCGCCTGCTCCTTGATCTGCTGGGCGATCTTTTTCTCGAAGCCGGAATAGACATGCACCACGTACCAGCGTTTGGCCATCACGCCACCCTCATCCCATAATTCTCCGCCATTCGCCGCATGCGCGCGCTCAGCCGCCAAACCCGAACAACAACCTCACCCCGAGACCGACCACCTGGTCGATCACGAAAAAGAACAGCGCCGCCAGCGCCGCCAGCGCGACGACCAGCGAGGTGGTGATCACCGTCTCCTTACGGCTCGGCCAGGTGACCCTGCCGCCCTCGATGCGCACCTCGCGCAGGAATTTCGCCGGATTGACCGCCACGCCGCCCATTCTCCTTGTCATCATACCCGACGCTCAGGATGCCCGACACCGAGGATACCCGATGCTCAGGGCCGGCACCACGCCGCTCCCCCCAAGCCCTCCATCGCGCCCTTTATCGCACGCTGCACGCGCGCCCGCGCCGCGTGGCAGGGGTGGAGGGTCTCGAACCCCCAGCCTCCGGTTTTGGAGACCGGCGCTCTAGCCAATTGAGCTACACCCCTGTGCGACGCGTGCGAACGCGCTAGACACAATGCGCCGTGTGCCGTGTCAAGGGGTTCCTCGAACCCGCTCTCCCGGCGGCATCATCGCCGCCCGGATCCGGGCGGGCGGGCGACGAGGGCGACGCCTGCCGCCGTGAGCGCCATCCCGGCCCAGGCGAAGGGCGGAATTCTCTCGCCGGTCAGCAGCCAGGCGATGACCGCGGCGGCGGGCGGGACGAGAAAAAACAGTGCCGAGACGCGCGCGACCGCCCCACGCCGGATCATCGCCAGCAACAAGCTGACCGCGACCAACGAATTGGCCAGGACGAGGTAGCCGAGTGCTCCGATCAGCGGCGCGGTCCAGCGCACGCGGAGCGGTTCGAGGGCGAGGGCGAAAACCAGGGTGACGACGAAGCCTACGGCATATTGTACGCTGATCGCACTCAGCGGGTGATGCGCCGCCCCCGAGCGTTTTTCATAGATCGTCCCCATCGTCATGCCGACGAGCGCGACCCCGGCCCAGAACAGGCCGAGCCCCGTCACCTGGCTCACCTGGGCGCGCGAGACGATCACCACCACCGTCCCGACGAGGCCGAGCGCGAGCCCCACCCAGTGCCGCAAGCCGACCTCGCCGCCGGTGATGCGCGGTGCCAGAAGGGCCACGAGAATGGGCTGAAGCGAGGTGATCAGCGCGAGACCGCCAGCCGAGAGCCCGAACTCCTCGGAGAGGTAGCAGCCGGCGAAATAGCCGAACTGGATCAGGAGGCCAACGACGATCAGATCCCGCCACTCACGCCCGCGCGGCCGGCGCGGACGGATGAGGGCGAGTGCCGGGGCGAGAAAGAGGAGCACGAGCCCATAGCGTAGGGCGAGAAAGGTCAATGGCGCGGTATAAGCGAGGCCGATCTTGATGCAGATGAAGCCCGACGACCAGAGAATGAGGAACACCACTGGCGCCAGCAGGAAAGGATCGACCCCTCCCCGGCGCGCGGGTGGAGCGGGTGAGGGGAATCGAACCCCCGTAACCAGCTTGGAAGGCTGGGGCTCTACCATTGAGCTACACCCGCGCATTCGGCCACGCCCTCACATCCTGCGGCGCCGCTCCGCGCACAAACACCGATCAGACACGGGCCTCG
>JAKAQU010000252.1 GCA_021819535.1 Pseudomonadota bacterium
CTGCCAGGTGCGGCGGGCGCCGGGATCGTGGAGGATGGTCTGGCCGTGAAAACCGATCAGATCGGCCACAACACCGAGTGCTGCGACCGCCTCGGCATGACGGAGAGTGAGCGCCGCCACCGCCGCACGGAGTGCGGGGTCATCGTCGGTGAGTTCGGGTGCTCGGGTCAGTATCGCGCGGAGCGCGGCGCGGAGCGGCGGCGCATAAGGCAAGGTCAAAGCGGGACCGAAGCTGCCGATCCGCTCGCCATCGGTCTCGATCAAGGCAGCATCGACGCCGTCGAGCGAAGTGCCGCTCATCAACCCGATCACGCGCATTTTGACTTTCCGCCGTTTGTGCTAGAGGGACACGCCAAGGATGGTTCTTTTTTGAAAAAAAGAACCAAAAAACTTTTGTCCCGTTGGGCAGTGCCGTAGGCACTGCCCGCTCCGAGGAAAATCGGCCCTCCGAGAGAACGGGAAGAACGTCTTTTTGCTTCTTTTTCTTCAGAAAAAGAAGGTTCTTTTTGTCTCCCTTGCTCAAGTGACCGGTCATGCCCCAAAGTGCCTTTCTCTCCGAAGCCATCGCCCGCGGTTTTGTCTTCCAATGCACCGATCTCGAAGCGCTCGATGCGCGTCTGAATGCCGGGCCGATCGCGGCTTATATCGGTTTTGACTGCACCGCGGCGAGCCTCCATGTCGGGAGTCTCGTGCAGATCATGCTGCTCCGGCTGTTGCAGCGGCATGGCCATAAGCCGGTCGTGCTGCTCGGTGGCGGCACCAGCCGGATCGGCGATCCCTCCGGCAAGGACGAGGCGCGGCAATTGCTGAGCGATGACCAGATCGCCGCCAACATGACCGGCATCCGGCGCGTTTTCGACCCCTATCTCCGCTTCGGCGACGGGGCCGGCGAGGCGATGGTGGTGAACAACGCCGACTGGCTCGATACGCTCGGCTATATCGCCCTTTTGCGCGATATCGGCACGCATTTCACCATCAACCGCATGCTCGGCTTCGATGCCGTGCGGCTGCGGCTTGAGCGCGAGCAGCCGCTCACCTTCCTCGAATTCAACTACATGATCCTCCAGAGCTACGATTTCCGCGAACTCCATCGCCGCCACGGCGTGGTTTTGCAGTGCGGCGGGTCGGATCAATGGGGGAATATCGTCGCCGGGATGGAATTGGTCCGCCGCACCGAGGGCAAGCCGGTGTTCGGCCTCACCTCGCCGCTGATCACGACCGCCTCGGGCGCCAAGATGGGCAAGACCGCGCGCGGCGCGATCTGGCTCACCGCCGAGCGGCTGGCGCCGTTCGATTACTGGCAGTTCTGGCGCAATGTCGAGGATGCGGATGTCGGGCGGTTTCTGCGCCTGTTCACCGATTTGCCGCTCGCCGAGATCGCGCGGCTCGAATCCCTCCGCGATGCCGAAATCAACCAAGCCAAAATCATGCTCGCGACCGAAGCGACGGCCCTCGCGCATGGCCGCGATGCGGCCGAGGCGGCAGCGCGGGCGGCGGGCGCGGTGTTCGGCGAGGGTGGGCGCGCCGAAGATTTACCGGGCATCGAAGTCTCTGCCGCTGAACTCACGCGTGGGATCGCCGCGTTTCAACTTTTCGCCGCCGCCGGGCTTGCGGCGAGCAACGCCGAAGCGCGGCGGCTGATCCGCGGCGGCGGCGCGCGGGTGAACGACAAGGTGATCACCGATGAAGCGCGGCCGATCACCATGGACGATCTCGGGGATGGCGCCATCAAGCTCTCGGCTGGGCGCAAGCAGCACCGGCTGGTGCGGGTGGGGTTGTGACCGATCCGGGCGGGCGCGCCCGATCTCTGGAATTTGCCGCCTATTCTCTCTATGTGCAAACCCGTGAAAACAGAACATGGCCGGTATCATGCGCAAGTTCAACGATCTGGCTTGGCGGTGGGCGGTGGGGGCGTTGGCGGCGGTCGGGCTCGTCCTGGTCGCGGCCTGCACCGGCACGCCGGCCAACAGCACCTATAGCGGTTACGGCGTCGGCCGCACCGCCGCCGTCACCTATGGCACCATCGTATCGATGCGCAATGTCGTCGTGCAAGGCGGCGATAGCGGGGTCGGCACGGTCGGTGGTGCTGCACTCGGCGGTGTTGCCGGCAGTTTCATCGGCGGCGACAGCTTTCGCGGCAATATCCTCGGCGCCATCGGCGGGGCACTTCTCGGCGGCCTGGTCGGCAACGCCGCCGAGAGCGAACTCAGCAAGGGCAACGCGGTCGAGTTCATCATTCGCCAGGATGACGGGCAGACCATCTCGGTCGTGCAGACCAACGAGAATAATTTCCGCCCCGGCCAGCGCGTCGCCATCATCCGCGGCGATCGGACACGGCTCGCCCCGATTTATGGCTGAGATCGTTATGGCTGAGATCGCGGGGGAAGCGGCCAGGCGATTGCCCTTCCCGCCCCACTGGGCTATGCCGCGAGCCCTATGAACCGCGCTGATGCCCCGCTTGCCGCCCCGCCGCCCGCACTCCGCCTGAAAACGCGGGGCGGGGCCACCCTCGATCTCGTCGCCGGCCTCGGGTTTTCCGGCCGTCAGCACCAGGCGATCGCCGATCTCGGCGAGGCGGCCCGGCTCTGGCGGCTCGGCACGACGCTCGCCTGGCTCGATGTCAAGGGCCGTTATCGCGGCTCGATGCTCGGCCCGCTCTGGCTCACCCTCTCGACCGCAGTGATGGTGGCAGCACTCGGCTTTCTCTATTCGACGCTGTTCAAAATGGTGTTGCGCGAGTATCTACCCTTCCTCGCGCTTTCGCTCGTTCTCTGGGGCTATGTGCAGACCATGGTCTCCGAGGCCTGTCTCGGCTTCACGCAGAACGATGCGATCATTCGCGCCGTGCGCATGCCGTTCAGCCTTTATGGCGGGCGTATCGTTTTGCGCAACGTCATCGTTCTTGCGCATAACATCATCGTGATCGTCGTGGTTTTCGCGATTTTCGACACCTGGCCCGGCGCGCGCGCGGCTCTCGCGCTGCCTGGGGTTGTGTTATGGCTCGTCGATTCGCTTGCCGTGACGATGGCTCTGGCTGCGATTTGCGCCCGGTTTCGCGACATCCCGCCGATCGTTGCCAGCATCATGCAAATCGCGTTTTTCGTCAGCCCCGTGATCTGGCGGCCCGAACTCATCCACCGCGGCGCCCGCTTCCTGCCGCTCAACCCGTTCTACTCGTTGTTCGAAATCGTTCGCGGCCCGCTGCTCGGCGAAATCCCCGGGCATATGATCTGGTTTTCGGCGCTCGGCTATTCGGTGCTGATGATCGCGCTCGCGTGGCTTTTGTTCGTGCGTGTGCGCGGCCGTCTCGCGTTCTGGGTCTGAGTTCATGGCAACCATCGACGCGGACCATGTTTCCGTCGACTTTCCGCTCTATCACGGCAGCGCGCGCAGCCTGAAACGGGCCGTGTTCGCCGCGGCCTCCGGCGGGCGCATCGGCAAGGACGCGCAGAAGCGGGTCGTGGTGCAGGGGCTGCGCGATGTCTCGTTCCATCTCGGTGCCGGCGACCGGCTCGGTCTCGTCGGCAGCAATGGCGCCGGCAAGACGACGCTGCTCCGGACGCTCGCTGGGATCTATGAGCCAGTGCGCGGCCGTGTGCGCGTGTGCGGCAGCTTGAATGCGTTGCTCGATCCCAATCTCGGCATGAATCCCGATCTCACCGGGCGGGAGAACATTGCGCTCCGCGGCCTCTTTGCCGGGCTCGGCCGGCCTGCGATCAGGCGCCTTGAAGAGGATGTCCGGGATTTCGCCGATCTCGATGCGTTCGTCGATCTTCCCGTCCGCACCTATAGCTCCGGCATGGTGGTACGGCTCGGCTTCGCGCTCGCGACCGCGATCCACCCAGAAGTGCTGATGATGGATGAGTGGTTCCTCGCCGGAGATGCCGGATTTCTCGACAAAGCCCGCCTCCGTCTTGAAAGTCTGGTGCGTGGCGCCGAAATCCTGGTGCTGTCGAGCCATATGCACGAGATCGTCGCGCGCTGGTGCAACCGGGTGATCTGGCTGGAAAACGGCCGCATCCAGGAAGATGGTGCGCCGCAGGAGGTGCTCGGGCATTATCTCGCCGGCAAGGGGAGCGAAGAGGCGCCGACACTCCCCGCGCCCTTGCCGGCACCGCCCTTCGCGGAGGCGACAGTCGTGGACGCTTTGCTCAAGGAGAGCGATCGAGGAGGCTTGCGATGACGAAAACCGGGCTGTGGCTGGCGGCGGCGTTTGCCCTCGCGCTCGTGCCGTTCGCAGCCGCCCGCGCCGATGACGGGCCGATGCAGAAAACCGGCCAGAAGCTCGACGAATGGGGTCAGGACGCCGGCCACGCCATTGGCAAGGCCGCGGAGAAAACCGGCGCCGCTCTCGATAAGGCGGCGCGCAAAACCGGCGAGAAACTCGATGAATGGGGCAATAAAATCCACGAAAAGCTGGCCCCATCGGGAAGCGGCAGCAACTGATCCGCGGCTTGCGGTCCATCTCGCGCGGATCGCGGCACGGCTCGCGGCGGCGGGGGTCGAGAACCCGAGGCGGGAGGCCCGCCTCCTTTTGGCCCATGCCCTCGACTCTGATCAGGAAACCCTGATCAGGGAACGCGAGACGCCGCTTTCTCTCGAACGCGCGGCACCGGCGTTTTCCACCCTCCTCGCCCGCCGCCTCGGGCGTGAGCCGCTAGCCCTCATCCTCGGCCGGCGTGAATTCTGGGGGCTTTCCCTCGCGGTTTCCCCGGCAACCCTGATCCCACGCCCCGAAAGCGAAACCCTAGTCGCAGCCGCGATCGCGGCGCGGCCGACGCGTGCCGCGGTGCGGCGCGTGCTCGATCTCGGCACCGGGAGCGGCTGCCTTCTGCTGGCCGCACTGACGGAATTTCCCGAGG
>JAKAQU010000253.1 GCA_021819535.1 Pseudomonadota bacterium
CGCAACACGGACGGTCGGGCTGGCCGGCGCGATTTTCAATTATGCCGTCGAGCGCGGTTGGCGGGCCGACAATCCCGCCCATCGGATTCGGAAATTCGCCGAGGGCAAGCGCGAGCGGCGGTTGACCGATGAGGAATTCGCCCGGCTCGGCGCGGCCCTGCGGAGCGCGGCGGCGGGCGGCGCGGTCTGGCCGCCGGCGGCGGCGGCGCTTCGGTTCCTCGCCCTGACCGGCTGGCGGAGCGGCGAGGCGCTGGCGCTGCGATGGGAGGATATCGACCTCGCGCGCCGCGTCGTGGCGCTGGCGGAGACAAAAACCGGCCGCAGCGTTCGCCCGCTCTCGCACGTCGCGTGCGATCTGCTGCGTGACCTCCCGCGCCTTGGCGACAGCAATCTGGTGTTCCCCGCGACGCGCGGCGATGGCGTCATGCTCGGCTTCAAGAAAATCGCCCGTCGCATCTTCGATCTTGGCGGCCTGCCGGCCGATGTGACCCCGCACGTGCTGCGGCACTCTTTCGTCAGCCTCGGCGCTGACCTCGGCCTGTCCGAGCCGACGATCGCGGCACTGGTCGGACACAAGGGGCAGTCGATTACCAGCCGCTACACGCATTTCGCCGATGCGCCGCTGCTCGCCGCCGCCGATCGCGTGGCGGGGCGGATTGCCGAACTGATGGGCGAGGCGCACACGCCCGGCGAGATCGTGCCGCTGCGCGCCTGAATGAATTGGCCGGTCGGTATCGTGCCGATGAGCCGGCGGAAGGGATGATCTCGCTTGCATCGTTATTCGCTTTGCGCGAATATATGGCATGGTGTCTCTGACCTTCAGCCGCTCCGCCCGCCGGGACTTGCGGGGGATACCAGCCGGCGATCGCGAGCGGTTGCTCGATCGTCTTGATGCCTATGCCGCTGACCCCGAGGCACCAGGGCATAACGTGCGACCGCTTGCCGGCCAGCCGGGAGGGTTTCGTCTCCGTTCCGGTGACTGGCGCGCCCTCTTCACGCTGACCGCAGCGGAGATGACCGTCTATCGCATACGCCATCGCCGGGAGGCTTATCGATGAGTGAAACCCTGAACGACCTCAGCCGCCGCCTTGAGGAAACCGAGGCCGAGCGCGACGCCTTGGCTTTGGCCCTGGCGCGGATGGAAGATGCCAACGCCGAAAATCTCCCCGCCGCCCTGGTGCGCCGTCTCGCCGCCGGGGAAAGCCCGGTGCGGGTGTGGCGCGAGCATCGCGGCTTGACGCAACGAGCGCTCGCGGATGCCGCCGGCATCAGCCCCGCCATGATGAACGAAATCGAAACCGGCAAGAAAGAAGGCAGCATCCGCACCCTGCTCGCCATCGCCCGCGCCCTGCACGTCGATCTCGATGACCTGGTGGCGTGGCAAGAAGCGTGAATTGACCATTTGAAAGGATGGCCGGGCGGCGCGGCAACGCCCCCGGCCCGGTCAACCACAGGAGGAAGATGATGGCTGACAGCGATGATTTTAGTGATTCTGATCCGTCCCGTGGAAGTGAAAACTGGCTTACAAATCTGAAGCGGCAACGGGCTGAGAGCGCCAAGGCCCGGGCCGAAGCTCAGCGTAATTATCTGAAGCGGCAACGGGCTGAGAGCGCCAAGCGCGGGGTCGACCTCGCCCCCGACATCGAGCACCTCCGGGGGCTGATTATTGAGCACGCGGCGGAACTCGAGCCAGCGCCCGACCCGTTCGCTGACGCGCCGCAATGGATTGCCGACGCGCGCGAGATAATCGCTTCGAAGGCGCCTCGATGGCCGAATCTCGATGATACTGTTCTTATGCGCGCCAGGTGCATCTGCGCGAAAGGAAGGGAACGAACGGCGGAATTGACACGCCGTCGGAAAGTCCATCGGGCAGCGCTACAGAAAATGCGTGAGGGGTGTACCCTCTTTCTCGAAGGCAGTAGCGCGTTTTTGCGAGAGCCGAATTTTTGCGCGGAATATCCCGAGGAAGCCAAACTGATTGAGGGTATCGCGGAGCGTCTTCATTATCTCAACCCGGGGCTGGAAAGCAAAGGCCCAGGCCGCCTCGTACAGCCTTGGGCGGGAATCGCCGTCGCGCTTGCCGAGCATCTTGCCGCTGAGATCGAAGCCTCCGGCGGGCCCCACCCGTCTCTCACAAAAGGCCGACGCGGCCAAGAAGAAAACGAAGCGCCTCTGCCTTGCGTAATCAGCGCGCTGCTAAATCTTTGCGTAATTGACGGTGAAAATGTGACGCCGGCGGCGGTCGCTCGGATGCTGGCCAAAAAAAATAAATTGGGGGGTAATTTCAACCCACTGCCGGAGTAGCCGGCCCCCTGCATATCCTTCCCCATCGGCGAAACCAATGGGAAGCTTATGCAAAATGAGTGACGGCATCTCGAAATCCGAACAATTTATCGCGGGCGCCCAGGGGCTGCACCGTTACCTCATGGAGAAATGGGGTATTCACTTGGCCCGCCAAACACTGGAAACGCGACGGTGTCGATGGCCCGAGAAAATGCCTCCGGGCCGGCGGTTTGGCGGCCGCGTATATTTCAGCACGCGCGAGGTCGATGAGTGGGTCAGCAGGAACTTATTGCCCGATCACGCCGCGTAAGCCCTTCAAATCCCGAAAGAAAACCCGCCGCTGCTTGCCAGGCCGGGCGGGCTGAAAGGATTTTTACGATGTCCCGAATTTACCCCTCTTCCCCCGCCCAGGCAAGCGAAATCGCGCAGCGCCTCGGCCTTCACCGTTCCGATCCCGTCGCCGCGTTCGAGGACGTGACGCCGCCTGATCTCTTCGATTCTGCCGAACGCGAGAAGCTAATCCAGAAGACAAAAACGCACCCGGGCGCGCCACTCGCGGCGGACGTGATCGCGGCCCTGGTAGAGCTTCGCGAGCTTGAACCTGAGACTTTTGAAAATCTTCGCTCGCAACTGCGAAAGGCCGGCGCCCGGGTTTCGGCCATTGATGCCGCGATCAAAAAGCATGAAGCCGCATCCGCCGCCGCTGCGAAGGCCGCGATACCGGCAGAGCCGCCGCGCAAGCGTGATGGCCACGAAATCGAGCTTCGCCAGGACGAGGCCGCCGCTGAGCCGCAAGACGGGGCGGCGCTGCTCGATGATGTTACGGCCTTTATTGCCCGGCATGTTTTCCTTCCTCATTGTGCGGCCGAGGCGGCCGCCCTCTGGGCCATTGGGACTTATTGTCATCAATCGTTCCGAATTTTCCCTAGGCTGGCGATCCTCTCCCCCCAAAAGGGCTGCGGAAAAACTACATTTCTCGACGTTTTAGAATTTCTCATTCTCCGCCCGGTCTACGGTGCTTCCGTCACCCCGGCGGCGATCTTCCGATTGATCGAGGCCGCGCATCCCTCGCTTCTGATTGATGAAGCTGATCGCGGTCTGAGCGACAATCAGGATTTAGTTGCCGTTCTGAATGCGGGGCATAAACGTGGTGCGACGGTATTGCGGACCGTCGGGGATGCGAAAAACTGCGAAGTCCGCGCGTTTGATTGCTTCGCACCTGTCGCCCTGGCGGCGATTAAGACGCTTGCCGATACCATCCTCGACAGATCGATTAAAATTTCCCTCGTGCGCGCAACGAAAGCCGAAGCGCCCGCGCCGTTCTCTGAGCATACAGAGGCCGAGGCCACGACGCTGCGCCGCCGCATCATGCGATGGGCGGCTGATAACAATACCTCCATTGCTGCTCGCCGCCCGAAGCTGCCGTCTAGGCTAATCAACCGCCAAGCGGACAACTGGCGGCCCCTGGCCGCCATTGCTGAGATTGCGGGGGGCACTGGGCTGAGGTGGTCGTTGCCGCGAGCGCGGCGCTCACAGCGAGTGAGAGCGACGCTGAGACGATTTCCATCAGGTTGCTAGCGGACCTGCGAGACGCCTTCGCAGCACTTGGCGAGCGCGCTTCCAGCGCGGCCTTGATCGAGCATCTTCTCGCCAGCGAGGGCGCGCCGTGGCCCGAATTTAATCGCGGCCGGCCTATCTCGCCCACAACCCTGGCGCGCATTCTCCGTCCCTTCGGGGTGAGACCCGTGAATGTGCGCGAGCGGGGCGCAGTATTCAAAGGCTATGTCCGCGAAAGCTTCGCAGAGGCCTGGCGACGCTACCTTGATGATATACCTTCCCCGAATAGCCCAGAATCCCCCGCCTCGAGCCGCTACACCGCTACAATGGCGGAAAACGGCCATTTTTCGGACGTTCAAGCCGCTACACCGAAGGGCAATGTAGCGGATCGAAAATCGGAAAACTCAAGTCAGGATCAGCAATGTAGCGGTGTAGCGGATGAATTACCCCAAAATGGGGTAGCGGGAGAAAGGTATATCCCCCCGTCCAATAAAGCGGGATGGAATACCGTGATATGATAATTTTTGATAATCGGCTGCCGCTGGTGGCGCGGGCGCAAGTCGTTAGCCTGCTTGCCACAACGTCGCCCTTCGCCGTGCCGTTGTGGCGGGCCGCGAGCGAGGGGCTTCTATCTCTGGTTGTGCCGGATCGGGCAGCGTCGCCGTCCGCTTTGCGCCGCGCGCTCGCTGGCGTGGCGGGGCCGATGACTATTCTTATTGGTGATGACGACGAAGCTCCAACCGGGCCGAGCGGTTGGCGATGCGCCCGCGCGGCCATCGAATCTAGCGGGGCGGCGCTGGTGCATGGGGCGGCGGGCGAAGAGCCGCATTACCGAACAGCGGCGCTCGTGGCGCTTCTGGCTGGTCGCGCCTTGTTGATCGAGACGGATAGCCGGCACGCGCAACAATCTCGGCATCGCCCATGAGAATGGCTCGATCGAGAGTGCCCACGGCCATCTCAAGCAGGCGCTGGAGGACGCGCTGCTGCTGCGCGGCTCGCGCGACTTCTCCGACC